>JBEBXX010000037.1:0-9469 GCA_040391435.1 Aureliella helgolandensis
CAGTGGCCGACTCTGCAGTGGCCGACTCTGCAGTGGCCGACTCTGCTGTGGTCGGGATGGCATTTGTCGCGCCGGCAAGCGCTCGGCCAGCAGAGGCGGAGGTGTTTGGTAGCGGATCAGACATAATTTATTTTGTGGCTATGGATTCGTTTGGACTGGCTATGCCTCTGTTCGCCTGGCAAGGCATGGTTGTGCCGCTAGCTTCGGCGAATGCTCACCTCTCATCAGCCCGCGTTAACCGAGGGGCCAGCGAGGTTTTGCAGCGCATTGGAGTCCAGCTCTCCGGCGACCAGCGGCTGCTGCCAAAGCGTAGACATCATCACTGAATTAATTCCCGAGCCAATCCCCAACAGCGCCACGCGCTGCCCGGCTGAGGGGAGTGCGCCGTGCTTCAGCCCGAGTGCCAGTGCTGTCGGCAAAGCCACCGCGCCAGTATTGCCCAGCCACTGAAAGGTGCTGAAATCTCGCGACTCGGGTAGCTGCAGCGACTGCAGCATCGCGCGGCGATGCGTGGCTCCCACTTGGTGGCACACCGTGGCATCGAAATCCTCGCGGTGCGCCCCTTGGGCCAGCAGTTTTTCAAAAGTTCGCACACCGACGGCGATGCCAGCTTGCAAGAGCTGTTCGGAATCGGTTTGCATGAGCGGTTGCATGGCGGTGCCAGCTTGATCGGTGTCGCTCTGGCACAAGGCGTGGTGCTGCGTTTCGGCGCGGGCTACGCAAGACAGCAATCGGTTGCCGGTTCGGCTCAAGCTGCGGTCGACCAACAGGATGGCACAACTGCCCGAGACGATGGTCAGCGAAGCGAACGAGGGCTTGATGGTTTGGCGCGTTAGGCTGGCATCCGCGTTGAGCGCCGCGATGGTGGCCTCGACCAAGCTGCGAGCGCTCTCAGTCCCTACCACAATGCCCGCGCGAATGGCCCCGCGCTCGATCAGCGTGGCGATCTGCACCATGCCGCTAAGCAATCCCAGGCAGGCATTGGAGCAATCATAGACCCAACAGTCGGGGCCTAGTCCCAGCGCCGCGTGCACGCCACAGGCGGTAGCCGGCTCGAGATAGTCGCGACAGACGCTGGCGTGGATCAGGCAACCAATGTCGCTGCGAGCGATTCCTGAGGCATCCAGGGCCAGTCCAGCGGTGTGCGCACTGGGGCCGCCAATGGTCGTGCCGGCTGGCCAAAAACGCCGCTGGCCGATGCCGCTCATCAGCTCCAATCTCCCCTCGGGCAGACGCAAGCGCGAGTAGACGGGAGCCAATTGGCGCTCGATATCCAGCGAGGAAACCACTTCGCCGGGAAGGGTAAAAGCTAGGGCTTCGATGGCTACGCGTTCAAACTGCACAGGACACTCACTGAAAAAAGGGGGCATGGATACAGTAGTTGGTGCTAGGAGCGCTTTATTGCTAGCACACAACCTTGTGCTAGCAATAGCCGCTTATACCAAATGTAGGGACTTACTTGAATCGGTTGAAATCGCTGTTACCTTTCTCAGCATCGTTCTGGCAATGGTTGCCAGTCACACTCGTGAGGACTCGGAGTTTAACGTATTTAGACGTTTTTCGCAGGGATTGTGCGAAAGCTGCTAGGGAATGTCACCCAAGCCCTGTTGGCAGTGCGTGTAGGACAACGATCATCGGGATGATGAAGCCTCACTCACCAACAACCTACTCGGGCTTACCATTCATAAAGCAAGCAACGTCGACGTGAAGTATCTCGTCTGCTGCCCACCCCAGTGCCCTACCGCTCGTAGCTGCTGTCACTTCAATGGACGGACATGGCTATTGGCCTGCGATCGTTTGATGCGTCGTTCTGAGGTTTTGAGCACTGTCTCACTTTGATCTGACAAGGATTTTCAGATGACGAAGCCAATCATTGGCATTAATGCAGATTTCCGCGCCGCTACCCATGGCCAACACGCGTTTTCTTATGTGGCGGCCGGTTACTACGATGCAATCGCTCGCGCCGGTGCGATCCCGGTCATCTTGGCGCCGCTGGCTGATGATGCTGGCATCGCTCAATTGCTCGATCATCTCGATGGCTGTGTGTTGATCGGAGGCGGTGATCTGGATCCCCGCAATGACGGCTTCATGCTTCATCCCTCGGTCAAACCGATGGAGGCTCGGCGCGAGCGTTTCGATCGTCGACTGGCCCACGAAATCGTCGAGCGGCGCATGCCGGTGTTGGGCATTGGTTCGGGTATGCAACTGCTCAATGTCGTCTGCGGCGGCAATCTGTTCCTGCATATTCCCGAAGATCTACCTGACGCGCTGCCGCACCGCGACGCCCAAGACCCCAGCCACCGACATTCATTGTCGATCGTCCCCAATTCGCTCATCGGTCGCGTCTACGGCGAAGGAGAGATTCGCGTCACCAGCCGCCATCATATGGCCGTTGACGAAGTCGCGCCCGGTTTCCGCGTCACCGCGCGTTGCCAAGATGGTGTGATCGAAGCTATCGAGAGTGAGATGATCGATTGGTTCGCCATCGGCACTCAGTTCCATCCAGAGTGCCCCTACGCCAGCGCCCTTGACTGCCGCATCTTCGAAGAGTTTATCGAAGCCCTGACAGAATCCATGACCCCCAGCCGACCCGTGCTGGCAACCGCGGCAGCTTAGCGGCCAATCGCCTAAGTGCAGGTTCGACGGATTGAACCTGCACGACACACGCGATTCCGCGCGCTATGGCTCAGGATGGCTCGCCCCTGCATGGATTGCAAATGGCGGCGCGCGGAATCGTCTTTTATAACACGCTCTCTGGGCGTCCCTCGCCGACTGGACATCTGCGACGCTAGGGCCTGAGCAAAGTCGCTGCAGTTGGCGAAGTCGCTGCGCTTTACTAAGTTTCACTGCACTGTGCGAAGTTGCTGTGCAGTCGTGCCTAATGCACCGCAGCCGGCGACTGCTCGGCCGCCCAGTCATCCGCGGTCAAATTGTAGGTTTCAATTTGTGGGCTGGCGGCCCGCTGGCTGGCGACCACCAGAATAGCGCCGACCTGCGGATGTTTGCGGCAAAACTCTCGCGCCGCCTCGGGCCCCATCACAAACAGCGCGGTGGCTAGCGCGTCGGCGACCGCCCCGCTGCGGCAAATGACCGTGGCGCTCAGTACGCCCTGCGCCGGCCAACCACTGCGCGGATCGATTATATGGCTGTAGCGCCGGCCACCAAAGTGAAAGAACTGCTTGCCAGAACCGCTGGTCGCCAAGGCCGAATCGCGCAGGCGGATAGTTCCCAGGACCTGCTCCAAACGCCACGGGTGCCGCAGGGAAACCAGCCAACCTCCGCCCGTCTGTGGATGCTGCCGATGACCTCGCGCGACCACCGAACTGAGCCCCCCGTGGATCATGTAGTCCGCGATGCCAGTGGCTGTCAAATGCTGTGCCGCGCGATCCAGCGCGTAGCCTTTGCCAATCGCACCGGGGTTGGTCTGCACGCC
Source organism: Aureliella helgolandensis (assembly GCA_040391435.1). Lineage (GTDB taxonomy): Bacteria > Planctomycetota > Planctomycetia > Pirellulales > Pirellulaceae > Aureliella > Aureliella helgolandensis_A. The sequence continues at coordinate 3,434 of JBEBXX010000037.1, forward strand.
GGGGCGCAACAGTCGTCCGCGACTGAGTATTGCATCCAGTTCAATCCACTGCGAACCCACCAGCAGCAGCGCGTCGGCGATCTGCTCGTCAGTCGGAACCGCGCCTTGCCGCCGCGAAAAACCCCATACCTCCGATAGCTTGCCGGCCGTGATGTCGAAGGCTCCGTCGGTCCAGCCATAGATGTCTTGAGACAGTTGCAACATTGTCAACGTGTCGCTGGACAAGGGAATGGGCCGCGCGCTGCCGAAGCGATTGAGCAAGCTCAAGTCGCTGTGCGGCCGGTAGACACTCAGCCGAGCCTCGAGCTGCTCGACTAGGTCCAGCGCCTCGACGGCCCGATCGGCACCCTGCGGATACTGATGCTGATTGAGCAATACTTCAAACTCGCAAGCCATCGCCGAGCGAGCAATGCTCAGCAGCAGTCGCTCGCGCGGTGTCGCCGAAGTGGCCGCAGCGCTCGCTGACTGTGCGCGGGAGGTTGCACAATCCGCAGTGTCGACGGCATCGGCTGCGTCGGCCGCGTTGGCTGCGTTGGCTGCGTTGGCCGGGGCCAGACGCTCGAACCAGTCAGTGAGTGTGTGATTAGCAGGCATGCGTCGGCCATGGTTGAATGTGCGGGTACGGGTTGCGAGCCGTAGCAGCGTGGTAACTCGTGGCGAACCTACGGTGCGCGGGATTCGAGCGCGCGGTGCCGCGCGGCTTCGAACTCGTCGCCGGCATTCCAGCGCGGCAGCTCGGCTTGATCAGCGATCTCCATGCCGGCCTGCATCAGCAACTGCGCATCATCTACGGCCCCGGTCAAATCCCAACTGGGGTCAAATTCGTCGCTGGGTTGGTGGTATTTTTTCTCCAACCATTCGTCGAGCTGCTGCTTGCCCCAACCCTCCGGGCGATCGACGATATTGATGCCGCTGTGCAGATAGATGCCAGGCACACCCACTTTGGCCAAACTGAATTGATCGGAGCGATAGTAGTAACCACGGTCCGGCGCGTAGTCTGGGATCACTGTCCGCCCTTGCCACTTGGCCACGCGTTCGATCACGGCATCGAGATCGGACTTGCCATTGCCGATGACGTTCACATCGCGAGCTCGTCCTAGAAAATTGATGCCGTCGAGATTGATGATCGCGGCCATGTAGCCGGCAGGCATAGGCGGATGCAGGGCCAGGTGTTGCGAACCTAGCAGCCCCTGCTCCTCTGCGCCGACGAAGGCAAACAGAATAGAACGCCTGGGAGGCTCAGCCAAAGTCTGCATGGCGCGAGCAATACTCAGCAGCGATGCTACGCCCGAAGCATTGTCGATGGCGCCGTTGTAGATGTTGTCTCCATCGGCGTCGCGAGTTTCCGCCAGCCCCAAGTGATCGTGGTGGGCTGTATAGACGATCACTTCGCGCGACAGTTCTGGATCGCTGCCCGGCAGCAATCCCAGCACGTTGGCTGTGGTCTGTTCGCGCACAGAGCACTCCATCTCCATCGACAACTGCACGCCCAAGGGGACGGGTTGGAACTCGCGCGACTGAGCCTGTTGAATGAGCTGTTCCAAGTCGCGGCCGGCGAACTGCATGAGTTTGTTGGCGGCATCTTCGGTCAGCCAGCCCTTGAGCTTGGTGCGCGGCCCCTGCGCGCTGGCCAGTTCGAACTCTTCTCCGCTCCACGAGGTCTGCACGACTTGATACGGATAACCGGCCGATGCCGTGGTGTGGATGATGAACGCACCTACGGCTCCCAGCTTGGCGGCCATCTGGTACTTATAATCCCATCGCCCGTAATATAACCGGCGTTTGCCCCCGAACAGTTCGGGATCGTCGGCTGGATCGTTATTGAGCACTACCAAGATTTTCCCACGCATGTCGGTCTGCTTGAAATCGTCCCATTGATATTCGGGGGCCTGGATTCCAAAGCCAACAAAAACCAGTTCGGCATTTTCGAACGCTACCTTTGGCTCGGCTTGGCCGCTGATGGCCATCACGTCGTCGAACAGTTTTAGGCTGAGCGCATCGGCGGCCGCCCCAGGTGCTTGCGTCGGCTGTGGGCCGTCATTGCTGGCGGCTTGATCGTTGCCTGGGGCCGGCGTCGAGCGCTGGAATTCGAGCGTCTGTGGAGCGTGAGTCGCAATGCCGCGCAGGGGTACGGGTTGGTACCAGTTGGGCGAGCCGTCATCGTCCACGGCCGCGGGTTGAAGCCCCAGTCCTTCTAGCTGGCTAGCGATGTAGAGCTGTGTGATATGGTCGCCGCGCGAACTGGGCCCGCGCCCCTCAAGTAGATCGTCCGCCAAAAATCGAATGTGAGCGCGCAGCCCCGCTGCGTCGATATGCTCGGCCGCTCGCCGCTTAGCAGCGCTCGGCTGCCAGGCTCGCTTATCGGTATGGGCGTCGGTATTGCTATCGGTACTGCTGCTGTCCGTTGTTTGTTTGTGGTCTGCAGTCGGTGTGCTGCTTGCGGGTGCCGGCGACTGAGTCGACTGAGTTAATTGAGCTCGCGCCGGCAGTGGTGCCAAGAGCATTCCCAAGCTAGCCGACAGCCAAGCTGCGCGGCTGAGCACTGTGGATAATAGAGATACTTTGGATATTAGAGATATGGCAGCCGAGCACATCGCGGCCGCAGGCAGCTTTGCAGGAGTAGCCAATACGGATCGGGGAGAGTTGGACAGAGCAAGCACAGTCGGGATACTCCACTGCGAATGACGAACGCAGCCGCTGCTGGTAAACCTGGAAACACTACGGCTCAGCAGCGGCAAAGACTTGGGCAAAGGCGACAGGTGGACTTGTTACGTTGTCCAGTCTACCCAACCTAATCGAGACCGCAATGCAGCGCACAGCCGGCTCCCTGGAGTGATAGGCTAGCCACAGCCACTATCGCTGGAGATATTCCTCGATGATCTCGGCTTTTTTGAGCAGATACGGGATATGCTGCTCGGAGGCCTCAAGCAGCTTGTGAACCAGCTTGATCTGCTCTTCGAACTGCTCCGCAAATTTGCGATGCTCCTGATCGCGCCAGCTATCAGCCAAGCGAGCCTGGGCTTGAGTCAGCCCGGCGGTCGACTCGCGGACCTGCTGCGTGTAGCGTTTGAGCATGGCCGCGAACTGGCGCAATTGCTCTGGATCGACAACGGCTTGAGCCATGCAGTGTTCCTTGGCTACTGAAAGATGCGCGAATCGCCAAACGGCTCTCACGAATTGTTAGTTAATCGGTTAAATTAGGAAGACCATCGCCTCCATATCTATTATTGCTGAAACTACTGAACGATCCATGCCGCTAGACAACCCAGTTGCGGAATTCGAGCCGAATTCGCTTGCAATTATCCCCTACCCCCATCCCGGCTTGCGCTATGTGGCCAAACCGATTCGTCGAGTCGACGCGGCGCTGAAGTCGATCGCGGCCCGCATGCTAGAACTGATGTACGCGCACCGTGGTGTTGGGCTGGCCGCCACTCAAGTCAACCTGCCGCTGCGGATGTTCGTGATGAACCCCAGCGGGGAAAAGGATGTGGGGCTGGAGCAGGTGTTGATAAATCCGGTCCTGTCCCGCCCGCGCAGCAACGAAGAGGCCGAAGAGGGGTGCTTGAGCCTGCCCAACATCTACGGCAATGTGGTCCGTGCCAAGACGATCCACTTAAACGCCTACGATCTAAGCGGTCGCGAGATCAATATGGACTTGGCCGGTTTCGAAGCTCGAGTCGTGCAGCATGAAACCGACCATCTGGATGGCATGTTGTTTTTAGATCGACTCAAAGAGGGTGCCATCATGGATGTGGCCGATCACATGGACGCTCTGCGCATGGAGTTTCAATCGCGGCAGCGACTGGGCGAGATCCCAGCGGATACAGCGCTCATCGAGCAGTTGGTCGAGTGGGAGACACGCTACTGTTGACTCGCGGCTGTTGACTCGCTGTGTCAAGCGATTTCGATGGGAAACGGCAGCACCTGATCGATGCGGTCGGCCTGCAGGGCGACCATCAACAGCCGGTCCAGTCCCAGCGCACAACCGCTGCTCGGCGGCAGGCCAGCTCGCATGGCTTGTACCAATTGGCTATCAGTCGGCAGCGGGGGTTTGCCGTCTTCGCTGCGCTGGGCGAGCGACCGGTGATTGCGTGCCTCCAATTCGCTTGCGTCGAGCAGTTCGTGATAGCCGTTGGCGAGCTCCACACCGTTGATAAACAGTTCATAGCGTTCGGCCGTGCGCGGGTCGGCTGGGCTGAGCCGTGCCAGGGCGGCTTGCGAAGCGGGGTAGTGCGTGACGATTACCGGTTGATCGAGCCCTAGTCGGGGCTGCACTAGCTCGGAAAACAGCAGGTCCAGCCACGTGTCGCGCTCCATCGTCCAGTCTGCCGGCACACCCAGCCGCGCCGCAACTGCCAAGCGGCTCAGCTCCGCGACGCTGGCCTCCAGTGGATCGCAGTCCAAGGCGCTGCGAAAAGCGGCCTGATAGCTCACCTGCTCAACCCGCTCCACCCCTAGCGTGGCCTGAATCAAGTCGGCTAGAAAGCCGACTCCCTGCTCGAGATCGGCACCCACTAGATACCACTCCAGCATGCAGAACTCCGGATTGTGGTACTGGCCGCGCTCCGCGGCGCGAAATACGGAGGTAATCTCGTAGATCGACCCCGCGCCGGCCGCGAGCAGTCGCTTCATGCAGAATTCGGGAGAGGTCTGCAGGTAAAACGTGGCCTGGACGAAGTCCGCCAGCGCCAGACTAGCTCCCGGTAGACAGACCGGGTCGATGTGCCGGTCGATGATCGTATCACGGCTTAGGATCGGTGTTTGCACCTCCAGCACTTGGCGCTGATGAAAGAACTCGCGAATCGCCCACAACATTTCACCCCGGCGTTGGACATGCTGTACACTAGCGGTAGGCCGCCATTGCCGTGGATCGATTTCAGCCATTAGTGGTTGTTTCGCTGTGCGTTTCGATAGGTTTGAGGAAAGCCCTAGGGGCCAGATTGTAGGCTGAGCGAGGCAGCTTGGCGACCTCGGCAGTTGTTCAGGCAAAGAGAGTTTGAGCCAGCACTATGATGAAACTGAAAGCCTTAGCTGCGTTTTGCCGACGCATGGGAGTTGGCCTAAGAGCCGGCGTGGACATTCTTCGCCTGCTCGAATCCGAACAACGCATGGGCGACGCCAAGCATCAAGCGGCTATGCGGCAGGTGACCGAGGGCATTCGCTCAGGCAATACGCTGGCCCAAGCCATGCTCGCCCAAAAGAAACACTTCCCGCCGCTGTTGATTCAAATGGTGCATGCCAGCGAGATCGGCGGACGGATGGATAGCATGTTCGCTTACATGTCCGATTACTACGAACAGCTCAAAGCCTCTCGTGCGGTGTTCATCAGTCGCATTACCTGGCCGTTGATCCAGTTGGTCATGGCGGTGGGGATTATCGGCCTAGTCATTCTGATCCAGGGCGTGCTCAGCCCAAACTCGGGCTACGACGCATCGGGCGTTGGGCTGAGCGGCGTGGGGGGCTTTGTCACTTACTGCATAGTCGTCACCGGCGTGGCAACGTTTTTGGCCGTCATCGTTTATGGACTGTGGAAAAATTGGTTCAATTGCCACCGCTGGTTGATGCCCATCGTGCAGCGCATCCCCACGCTGGGCACTGCCCTGGTCACGCTCGGTCTGTCGCGCTTGAGCATGACGCTATCGATGCTGCTCAACGCGGGCGTCGAGGCGCAGCGGAGCGTCAAGCAGGCTTTCCTGTCGACAGGCAATTACTATTTTATCGGGGGCATGGACCGCGCCGTAGCCGCGATTAAGCAAGGTGCAAGTTTCGGCGAAGCCTTTGCCGCTTCACAGGTTCTGCCACAAGAATTTGTGGAGATGGTTCAAATCGGTGAACTCAGTGGCACCGAAACCGAATCGCTCGATCACTTGGCGGCCGACTATCAGCAGCGCTCTCAAGCCGCACTCAACACCATCGCGACGGTTACCAGTTTGGCCATTTGGCTGGGCATCATCCTGTTGATGGCCTTCATGATTATCCGCATGGCCATGCAGTACATCAACATGCTCAATTCGTTCTTGCCCTAGTGGGGTAAGC
>JBEBXX010000038.1:0-9453 GCA_040391435.1 Aureliella helgolandensis
ATAGCGCTCGCCGACCGGGATGACCATCAGTCCACCGTCGGCGAGTTGATCGATCAGCGGTTGCGGAACATTCTCCGGGCTGCAGGTCACGATGATCCGGTCAAACGGCGCGTGTTCTTCCCAGCCCAGGAAGCCGTCGCCGATCTTGGTAAACACATTCTTGTAACCCAGAACATCGAGGACCTTGCGGGCCTGCTGCCCCAGCTCTGGGATGATCTCGATCGAATAGACCTCTTTGACCAACGGGCTCAGCACCGCTGCCTGGAACCCACTGCCCGTGCCGATCTCCAACACTTTCTGATCCGCTTCCGTCTGCAGCTCTTGAGTCATGATCGACACAATCAACGGGCTGCTAATGGTCTGCGATGCTCCGATGGGAAGCGCACGGTCGTAGTACGCCTCATTGCGCACATTGAACGGCACAAACTCATGGCGCGGCGTCTGGCGAATGGCTTCTATGACCCGCTGATCGGTAACGCCTCCCGGAATGAGCACTTCGCGAATGAGCTGCTCGCGGGCTGCTCCGAAATTGACAAAGGGGGGCAATCCGGCTTGCCCGTGAAGACTACTAATTGGAACCGCTCCCCATGACAACAACACCCCGCATACCAGCCAGGTTGCAAACCGATTCAGTTTCAAGGCGCGTCGCATATACATTTCACAGCTCTGGCAATAAGCCCTCAGTGGTTAGACTCGACCTCATCCTCACAGTCTACCAGCTGCCTGAGCCGCGCTCCGGCAGCCGCCCGGAAATTCTCTGCGATAGCCTCAGTTTTCCGATGTTGCGGACTGCATATCCCGCAAGCCATCTCAGCCCCTACAGCCACTACGACCCGACCTCGGACGAGACGGCTAAGCCTAACGTAACGCATATGCCGAAGATACCAAGCAGCACGTGGGGTAAGCTTCTAGCTTGCCAACCAAACGAAATTAGCTTCTAGCTTGCCAACCAAACGAAGTTAGCTTCTAGCTTGCCAGCCAAACGAAATTAGCGGCTCAGCCTAGCTGGGCGTTAGCCCACCATGGCGAGCAAGGACGCTCGCCGAATTCAGAACTTCTTGAGCGAACGGATACGCCATGTCCCTCGGAACCCTGTCCCTCGGAACCCTACAGCTCACCAGCTCGCGACCTACTCGCATAGGCAGCTCTCCTTGCCGCGGGCCGATCGCTAAGGCGCTGTTGCTACTAGTGGCCTGTACTGCGACGGTGATACAGTGCCCCAGCGCACGCGCCTCGGAGCGCCCGACGCTCAATCACACCGCCGATCCGCGGCCCGACATTCTGCCACATCCGTTCTATTATGCCCACACCGAGTATCGTCGGGCTTACAACCGTCCGCGTTACACGTCGGGCTGGATTGCCGACAAAATCTCGCCCACCAGCCAGGAAGCCATGGTTTGGCAAGAGAACGTCCAGGCCGGACGCTACGCTGGCAAGCACTGCCCGCCACTTTACAAAACATATTATTACCCCAAGCCCTGGGAAGTCTTGCAAACCGGTGCCCGCCCCGACTATGCCAAGCCGGCCAATCAGGTTCGTCCCACCAACGACGCGCCCGGCGCTTTTTCACGCGATGGCGAGGCTCTTTTGCCCGCCCCCTCGGGCCTCATCCAACCGCCCACCGATCGCTAGCGTGGCCCCACGCTCCGCGTCGGCTCCCAGCGTGGCCCCCCGCTCCGCGTCGGCTCCCCAGCGTGGTCCCCGCTCCGCGTCGGCTCCACCCCTTACCCACACCTTCCCACCCCACCCCTACGTTGCAAACGTCCGCTCAATGCCGTACTCAACCGCATCGACAATTTGTTCGATGTGGCTGGCCTCCACGCACAACGGCGGCATGATCACGATCACATTGCCCAGCGGTCGCAACCACACACCCCGTTCGAGCGCTCGCTGGCACACCTGATGCCCCATGCGCTCGGCCCACGGAAAGGGAGCCTGCGTCGTTCGGTCGGCACTCAACTCCACGGCGGCAATCAGTCCACGTCGGCGGATGTCTCCCACCACGCCGAACTTCTTCAAACGCGACAGGCACTCATCCATCTGCCTACCGCGGACGGCAACGTTGGCCAGCGTCTGTTCTTCGTCGAACAACTCCAGCGTGGCCAGCGCGGCCGCGCATCCCAGCGGATTACCTCCGAAGGAGTGCCCGTGAAAGAACGATCGCGACTGCGCATACTCGCCCAAGAAAGCATTCCATATCTGGCGCGTGGTCAGCGTGGCGGCCAGCGGCAGATAGCCCCCGCTGAGCCCCTTCGCAGTGCACAGGAAATCGGGCTCGACCTGCTCCCATTCGCACGCCCAGAGCTTGCCGGTGCGTCCCATCCCCACCGCGATCTCATCGGCGATCAGCAGCACGCCGTGCGCGCGAGCCAGCTCAGATAGGCCGCGCAGGAAACCCGGCGGGTGCATCACCATTCCGGCGGCGCCCTGCACTAGCGGCTCGACGATCACCGCCGCCAGCCTTCCAGCAAAGCGGTCGAACAATACTTCATACTGCTTGAGGTAATAGTCGCACAGCTCCTCGCTGCGCACCCCGGGTGGTCGCCGGTAACCGTCCGGACAAGGACCGCGGACCACCTCGAACAGCAGTGGATCGAACATCGCATGAAAAAGCGATACGCCCCCGACGCTGACGCTCCCTAGCGTATCGCCGTGGTAGGCATTGCCAACGGCCAGATATAACGTCCGCTCTGGCTCCGGCTGTGCGCACTGCCGCCAGTACTGGAAGGCCATCTTCAGCGCCACCTCCACGGCGCTGGAGCCATCGCTGCTGAAAAAGACGCACTCCAATCCCGCGGGGGTGACTTCGACCAAGCGCCGCACCAGCTCAATGGTCGTGCTATTGCTCATCCCCAACGAAGTCACGTGAGCCACGCGGGCCAATTGCTCAGTAATGGCCGCGTCGATGCGGGGATGGCCATGTCCGTGGACATTGCACCACAGGCTGCTCACGCCATCGAGCAGTTGTCGGTTGTGATTGTCGTACAACCACACGCCTTTGGCGCGGTCGACGACCAGCGGATCGTACTCGGCCATTTGCGTAAACGCATGCCAGTAATGCTCGCGATCCCAGCGCAGCATGTCAGCTTGTCCTACATCCACTCCTTGGTCCATCCATTATCTCGGCTTACCAATGCACTTCATCTCGGCTTACCAATGCACTTCGACCGGCGCTCCGGGGCGCACGCCTAACATCATACTTGCATTGTCCCCCACGAGGACAATCTTGAGCGGCCCTTGCTCATCGACCGTAGCCACCAACGTCATCGCCGGTTGGCTGTGATCGGCTGGGTACAAGCCATAGGTCTCGTGCTCATCCACCACCACCCGCAGCGAGGCATCGCGGGGAGCACCGTTTAAGCTGGCCACAGGTATGTCGGTAACCAGGTTACCCGAGTCGTCGATCTGCACGACTTTTCCGTTGAGAGTTCCTGCCACAGTTGTCGTCTCGCGAATGGTTAAACATGACCCGATGGCCACAGCTCGCCCTCCTGGCATTGCCCAAGGCGACACTGCGCTCCATTAAGTGCATCGCCTGACATATGCCCGAAATTGTAGCAACCCCGGCGACAACAGTCTGCATAGCTGAATTTTTTACGCGCCAGCGGCGTCTAGCTCGACTGGATCAACTCTTGGCAGAGTTCGCGGACCAACTTGGGGTCCGCATTCGGATTCTTCTTTTTGGCAGCGCCGATCAGCGCGCCGAGCCCTTTGAGGTTGCCCTCCTTGACCTGCTCGACCACCTTGGGGTTCTCCGCCAACAGCTCTCGGCACAGTGCCTCCAGTTCGCCGCGATCGACGCTAGCGATGCCCAACGCGGTTTTGGCGGTCGCCAAATCGGATACTCCATGCGCCAGCCAGTGCTGGAACACATCCTTGCCGCGCGTATTATCCAACTCGCCGGTTTCGATCGCGTGGATCAGTTCAGCCAAGCGCCCGGCACTAATCGGGAACGTTTCGATGGTTCCGCCCGTTTCGTTGAGCGTCCGCAGTATGTCTTGCTGAATCCACGAACTGACTCGTCTAGCCGCGCCCCCCGCAGCCACAGACGCCAGGAAATACTCGACCACTCCCCTACCCTGCGAGACAATCACGTCGGCATCGTAGGGCTTCAGGCCATGCTCAGACTCCAGCTCGCTCCGCAGATGGGTCGGCAATTTGCCCAGTCGCTCACTAATCTGCTGCAGTTGTTGCGGACTGATATTCAGCGGCACGAGGTCGGGGTCCGGGAAATAGCGGTAGTCGCTCGACTCCTCCTTCTCCCGCTGCGGCACGGTCACGCCGGCGGCATCATCCCAGCCGCGAGTCTGCTTGGGAGCCTGTCCTATCTCCTGGCCGGTCTTTAACCACGCATCGTACTGTCGCGTAGTTTCGTAGTTCAACGCCCGCTCGACCGCGCGAAAGCTGTTTAAGTTCTTGACTTCGACAATCGGCGTGGCCACCGTCCGGCCATCCTTGTCGATGTGCAAATTGATATTCGCATCCGCTCGCAGGCTCCCCTCTTGCATATTGCAGTCGGAGACCTCCAAATAGGTCAACAGCAGACGCAGCTCGGTCAAAAAGGCTTTGGCCGCGGCTGCCGAACGTAGATCCGGCTCGGACACGATCTCGAGCAGCGGGGTGCCCGCCCGATTTAAATCGATGCGACTATCCGCCTTGCTCGCCGCCTCGTCGTGCATACTCTTGCCCGCATCCTCTTCCAGATGCGCTCGCACCAGCCGGACTCGCAGACGCTCCCCCTCGCGATCTGGGTCCGGGAAATCTAAATGTCCCGGGCCACAGATGGGCTGATCAAATTGGCTGATCTGATAACCCTTAGGCAAGTCTGGATAAAAGTAATTCTTGCGATCCCATTTGGTCTGTTGTGCGATCTCGCAGTCCAGCGCCAATCCGGTGCGGATGGCCAACTCGGCCGCCCGCTCGTTGAGTACCGGCAGGGCGCCGGGCAGCCCCAAGCAGACCGGACAAACTTGCGTGTTGGGGGGAGCGCCAAAGGTGGTCGCGCAGCTACAGAACAACTTGGATTGCGTGCTCAGTTGCACATGGACTTCCAAGCCGATGATAATTTTATAGGGTGCTGTGGTCATATGGATATCGATGCAAGTGCAAAGTGCAGCCCTAGATTATCCAGGGGCGCGTAATTGGAGTGAAAGGAGCGAGGCTCGCTTCCAGCGCCGAGGAACTTCCTCGATGCCCGCCAGCGAGGTTCCCTTTGTCTAGCTCGCTGGGCCAGCCAAGCTGGGTGTGAAAAATCCGGCCTGCTGCAACTGCTGAGCAACTTGCAGCAGCTTCGGTTCGTCCAGCGCGGGTGCCTGCAGTTGAATTGCTAAGGGCAACCCAGCCGCGTTCAGCCCGGCCGGCAGGGAGAGGCTCGGTATCCCTGCCAAATTGGCTCCGACAGTGAACAAATCCCCTAGGTAGCGTTGCACGGGATCATCCGCCTTGTCGCCCAACTTGGGTGCCGCAGTCGGCGTCACCGGCCCTAGTAAAACATCCACTTGCTCGAAGGCCGCTTGGAAGTCCCCCGCAATCAAACGACGCACCTGCTGCGCCTTTTTGTAGTAGGCATCGTAATATCCCGAACTCAGTGCAAACGTCCCCAGCATGATGCGGCGTTTGACTTCTGCGCCGAAGCCGGCGCTGCGGCTGCGAGCGATCATCGCATCCAACGGCGCATCGCTCCCGGCTGCAGCCAATTCGCGAAAGCCATAATGTACGCCGTCAAAACGCGCCAAATTGCCGCTGGCCTCGCTGGGTCCGATCACGTAATAGGCCGGGACTGCATACTGCGTGTGCGGGATTTGGACATCGACAAGCTGGGCACCCAAATCTGCCAGCAGCTTCTGCCCCCGCTCAACCGCTTGGCGGATCGCGTCGTCCAGAGTTGGATGGTCGATGTGCTCGCGGATCACCCCCACCTTCAAGCCCTTGAGCGGTCGATGAAGATGCTCGTCGTACTGCGGCACGGGAGCATTTAGAGAGGTGCTATCGCGCGGATCATACCCCGCTAAAATTTGCAGACAGGCAGCCAAGTCCTCGACGCCGTGCGCTAGCGGACCGATCTGATCCAAGCTGCTCGCAAAGGCGACCAAGCCATAGCGGCTAATGCGGCCATAGGTCGGCTTGAGTCCACACACGCCACAAAAAGCGGCCGGTTGCCTCACCGATCCTCCGGGATCAGACCCGATCGAAAGCGGGGCCAGTCCAGCGGCCATGGCCGCCGCCGCTCCACCGCTCGACCCACCCGGCGTCCGCTCGACGTCCCACGGATTGCGACATACCCCATGCACGCTGGTCTCCGTGCTGCCCCCCATGGCGAACTCGTCCATGTTGGTCTTCCCCAGCGGCACGAGCCCCGCATCCAACAAGCGCTGCACCGCCGTGGCCGTGTAGGGAGGGGTAAAGGTCGCTAACATCCGCGATCCGCAAGTTGTCGGGACGCCCTGTTCGCACAACACATCTTTTAAGGCTACCGGCACGCCTGCCAAGGGAGATGACAATTGCCCGGCTGCAATGCGGCGATCGACCTGCTCGGCCAGTCTTAGACTCCGCTCTGGATCTACGTGCACAAAGGCGTTTAAGCGGCTATTGCCTGCCTCGATGCGCTGCAGAAAGTGGTTGGTCACCTCGCGGCTCGAGAGCTGCCCGGCCCCGATGCGACGACCAATTTCTAAGGCAGATAGTTCTTCGATGGCCATAGCTGTAGATTAAATCGAGTTGCTGGAAGGTTTAACACTCAGGCGACCATCGTAATGGCTCCCCCCATATCTTGGCAACGCCTAGGGATCGCGGTTTCGGCCCTCGACATCCAGCGCATCTTCGATCAACTGCCGCGCCTGGGCCTCTTGGGACTCAAAGACAATGACTTCTACATTGGCGATATTGGCCAGCGACGCGTGCGCTAACATGTCACCAGTCACTCGCGCCGTTATGCCGCTATCCTCCAGCATATTGCGCAGCACGTGTGCGAAGCCTGCGTCGATTCCGGCATAAACGCTCACTAGTTTATCGCTGTCAGAAGTCATAAGTTTCGCCTAAATGGCCGGTGCGGGTGGATTGAGCCAGTGCTGATTTGAATCGGTGCCGCGCACCAAAACTCCCTTTTGATGCCAGCCGTACCATGTCGTCACGTCGGCAGCCGCATAGCGAATCGTCAAACCACAGCGTCGACGATCGGACTGATTGGCATCCGAGCCGTGCAATAGCAGATCGGAATGCATTGAAAACTGTCCAGCCTTGAGCGTCACATCGAGCTCTGGGCCGCCGTAGCTGTGAGGATCTTTGACGGCCAAGTCGAGCACCGTGTCGGCCTCGTGCGTTTCATCGTAGTCGATCAGACCATGTACGTGTGAACGCGGTATGAACTTCATGTTGGCATTCACGGGATCTGCATCGTCGATCGCCAACCACACCGTCACGGTTTTGGTCGGGCTCAGCGGCCAGTAGGTAGAGTCTTGATGCCACGGAACGCGTTTGCCGTCGCCAGGCATCTTGCAGAAAAAGTGCGCGCCCCAGCAGACCACATCGGGGCCCAGCAGATCGGCCACGCGGCCAACGATCGCCTCGTGACGCACCAATTCATAGATGCGCTTGAAACGCAAATGGGCCGTGCTGATAGCATAGCTGCTGCGCCCCAGCTCGATAAAGGCCGCTAGCACTCCATCAAAGAACGCTCGCAATTCGCGCACCTCATCCGGCTGCAGCCCGTCGAACGGCAGCAGATAACCCTGCGAGTTATAATCGTTCACCTGCTGTTTCGTAAGCACTTCAGGCCGCTCAATGACGGCCGGTACAAAACCTATGTGCCTAGGCAGTGCGGCCAGTTGAGCGGGAGTCGGATTGGCAATTTCGTCTACTTTGACCATCGGTTGGCTCTGCGGGGTAGAGGTGTGGAGCTGAGATTATAGTGCGCCGGTGGCTCACATGCAGGCACTGCCGCATCGCGCATTTTGATCGCGTCTACATCGCGTCTACATCGAGCGTACATCGAGTTTACATGGCGCCTGCATCGAGTCTGCTATAGCACAAGCCCCAGCGTTTTTAGACGCGGCGCGCAACTGCTCCACTGGCACTGGCCACCATTTTGCACGATGATAGAGAATTGGAGAATCAGCCTATGAATTCAATGGGATTTGTGCGAGTCACAGCGGCCAGCCACCGCACGCACATCGCCGACCCGCGCGCCAACGCACAACAGACGTGTAGCGATTTAGACAGATATCAAGACAGCCAAGTGATCGTGTTCGGCGAACTGTCGCTGACCGGCTACACCTGCGGCGATCTGTTCGCTCAAGATGTTTTGCTGCAACAAGCTCTTCAAGCTTTGCAGACCGTGGCCCAAAACACGCGCGAGCGACGGCAACTGATTGTCGTCGGTCTGCCAATTCGCGTGAGCGGAAAACTCTACAATGCCGCCGCGGCGATCGCCCAGGGAAGCGTGCTGGCAATTGTCCCCAAGCAGTACTTGGCCAACTATAACGAGTTCTACGAATCGCGGTGGTTTACCGCGGCCGATGGCAGCGAACCTGCGAGCGTGGAATTAGCGGACATCGGCCACATCCCCTTTGGGATCGACATCTTGCTTGAATCGGGCGAGTTGTCGGTCGGCATCGAGATCTGCGAAGACCTGTGGATGCCCGTCCCGCCCAGCAGCCTGCAGGCCGTAGCGGGTGCCAACCTGCTGCTAAATCTCTCCGCCAGCAACGAGCTAGTTGGCAAAGCGGCTTGGCGCGAAACACTCGTGCGCAGCCAATCCGGCAGATGCTTGGCCGCCTACGCTTACGCCAGCGCCGGGCCGAGCGAATCGACTACGGACTTGGTCTTCGGTGGACATTGCCTAGTGGCTGAAAGTGGTACACTCCTGTCCCAATCGCAGCGAGTTGGTTTGGATGGCTGCAGTTGGCTCGACCATTCATCCGCCACGGCCGACATCGATGTGGCGCGCTTGGCACACGACCGGCAAGTCCTAGGCAACTGGCGGCAATCGGCACACCGCGTGGGTATGAGCTTTCGCCGAATTGGGCTGCCCGGCGAGCTGTATAGCGACGGTGCGCGGCGGGCTGTGCTGGCGACTCCCTTTGTCCCGCCCGATGGCGAAGAACTCCACCAGCGCTGCGCAGAAATTTTTGGCATTCAGTGCGCCGCCTTGGCCAAACGCGTCAGCCGCCTGCCCAGCACTGCGAAACTGACAATCGGCATCTCGGGCGGCCTCGATAGCACGCTGGCTTTGCTCGTCGCTGTGAAAATGTGCGCACATCAAGGCTTCCCCAGCTCGCGCATCTCGGGCGTAACCATGCCAGGCTTTGGCACCACCTCGCGGACACTCGCCGCCGCTCGGCAGTTAATGCAGCACCTATCCATCACGGCCGATGAAATCGATATCCGCCCGCTGTGCCTGGATACCTTTGCCAGCCTTCAGCATCAACCCTTCGGCATTGATCCGGCCGGCTTGAG
>JBEBXX010000039.1:0-9412 GCA_040391435.1 Aureliella helgolandensis
AGTCGCGGCTATACCCCGGCCGGCGTGGAAGCCTGGAATGCCGTGCGCGGCATCGATTTGCTGGAGAGCTGGCCAGGAATCGATGGTTCACGGATTGGCATCACCGGCCGCAGCGGAGGAGGCGCTTACAGTTGGTTTGCGGCGGCCATCGACGAACGCATCCAAGTGGCCGTGCCTGTGGCCGGGATCACCGATCTGCGCAATCACGTCGTCGATGGCTGCGTCGCCGGGCATTGCGACTGCATGTATATGGTCAATTATTTTGGTTGGGACTACCCCAAGGTGGCTGCCCTGATCGCGCCGCGACCGCTGCTTTTGAGCAATTCGGACTCGGATAAAATCTTCCCCATGGACGGCGTCGTGCGCACGCATCGCGAGCTGGCCAAACTCTATGCTAAGCTCGGCAAATCTGACAATTATGGTGTGTTAATTACTCCCGGACCGCACAAGGACACTCAGGAGTTACAGGTGGGCGCCTTTCGCTGGATTTTGCGCACGCTTCAAGGAGAGACGCCGATCGTTTCCGACGCGGCATTGAAAGAACTAGAGCCGCAGGACTTGGCGGTATTCGAGCGGGAAGCGCCGGCCGACGAGCGCGTGGCAGCCGTTGGTAGCTGGTTTGTCGACGCGGCCGAAAGCGTCTCGGACCCACAGCGGGCGGCCGACCTATTTCGTCAGCAGTGGTTGCCGGCGTTGCGCAACACCGCTCTGGCTGTGCCGCTGGAGGCACTCACTCAGTCGCTCGAGTTTACAGCCACGCCGTTGCAGCCGCAGTCTGCTGAAGTCCTCAGCGGCCAGCCCACGATGCATCTGCACCGAGCCACGCTGGCTGATGGCCTGACAATTTCCGTGCTGCAGATCGGGCCGACGGATCGCCGCGCTGATATAGCGCAACCCGGTGAATCGTCGAATGCTGAATCGGCAAATGCTGCACCACTGGCAAAGGCTGCCGTGGTGCATATCGGCCCTGTCAACGATCTGTCCGGCGATCCGCAGGCCTGCCTCGACTTCGCTGCGCACCCGGCTACTGCCAAACTGCTCTCTCAGCAGCCGCAGGCCACCCACTATTTCATCCACCCGCGCGGCTCGAATTGGCAGCAAGCCGATTTGACGGTCAAAGATCAGACGCAAATTATTCGTCGCTTCTATCTGCTGGGCCAATCCCCCGAAGCTCACCAACTGTCGGACGTGCTGGCCAGCCTACAGTTGGTAAAGCGTTTGGAAGCGGGCGGTTCGCAATCAGATGCGGCGGTGATCCTCTCGGGTGTGGGCCGTTCGGCGGCCATCGCCACGCTGGCTGGACTGCTGTGCGAGGCGCAGGTGGCCGCAGACTTGCCGCGCGTAGCGGAACTGCGCATCGTCGACTATCCGACCGATCCGCTGCTGGCGCCGATGCTGCCCGGTCTGTTGCGAGTCTGTGACTACGCCAGTTTGTTAGCCGCCGCGCAGGGCAGCTTCAGCGTCGTGATGGAAGGCCGCGCGGAAAGTCGACAGAGTGGCAGTCGCCTGCTGGTCGATTCATCGATCGAACCCCAGCAGGCCACTGGTCTGAAGATTGTCGAAGTCGCCCAGCGCTCGGCGCGAATTTGGGTTCGGGCCACTCGCTGGGCGCTGCCCAATTTGGGCGATCTGCCCGCGGTAGAGTTCCCTGCCCAAGCTGAGCAAACTCAACCAGATGGCAAGACACAGCCAGATGGCAAGACACAGCCAAGTGGCAGCGCGGATCGCAGCACTACCGCGCAGCCGAATCATCGCACTCAGATGCAGCCCATCTTGCCTGAGACGGGGGTCGACGGTTTGCAATATGCGGTTCCCGGCGCGTCGGCGGAAGTTCGCGCTGGCTATCGCAGCGGATCGGGAGACTGGAGCTATTCCCAGTGGACGCCGGTGGAGGCTGACAGCGATTTTTCGGCGCTCATCAACATCGCAGAACTGCAGCCCGGCAAGGTCTACGCCCTGCGTACTCAGACACGCGCACCGGGCAGCGCTGTGATCAGTAGCACTCTGGCGGGACAATTCAAAACGCTGCCCGCGGATGATTCGACGGAGGACTTCCGCTTGGCCATCGGAACCTGTCAGGACTTTCCCGATCGCGATGGACCGCATGGCTTTGATTTATATCGCAGCATGACCAAGCGAAGCACGGATGCTTTCATCATGGCTGGCGATGTGGTGTACTACGACCGATTGGCGCGCAGCGTACCGCTGGCCAACTATCATTGGCAGCGAACCTATTCGCTGCCGACCTTGATAGACTTCCATCGACACACACCGACGTACTTTTTAAAGGACGATCACGATACGTATGTCAATGACAGTTGGCCTGGGCAGCGACACGCGTGGACGGAGGATTTTACCTTTGAGGATGGGCAGCGCATTTTCGCGCAGCAAACGGGACTGCCGACGCCAGCTTACCGCATGTTTCGCATGGGACGCGATCTGCAGGTTTGGTTGATGGAGGGACGCGACTTCCGCAGCCCCAACGGGGCCGCCGATGGGCCCGGTAAAACGATCTGGGGAGCCGAGCAAAAGGAATGGCTGGCGCGCACCCTAGAGGCCTCGCCGGCCAAGTTCAAGATCGTCGTGTCGCCGACACCGCTGGTAGGCCCGGACCGCGACAAGAAACGCGACAATCATGCAAACGCTAGTTTCCAAACCGAGGGGAACGAAGTGCGGCAGCTGCTTGCTTCGCATCCGAACACCGTCATCGTGTGTGGTGACCGGCACTGGCAGTACCACAGTATCGATCCGGCTAGCGGTTTGCACGAGTTCACAGTCGGCCCGGCCAGCGACCGGCACGCGGGCGGATGGGAGGCAAGCGACTACCGAGAGGGAACCCATCAATTCCTGCGCGTGGCGGGGGGCTATTTAGAAGCCGAACTGAGCGGTCCGCCCGAGGCGCGAACGCTCGTGTTGCGACATTTGGATACCCAGGGTAACGAGCAACATAGCCATACAATGCGATAGCCGCTGGACATTTAAGCCGCGCGATGGACGTGCTTCGGCTTACAGCGTAGAAAATGCGCCCAGCCGCCGCGGCTTTCGGCTTATACTGAGTCGATTAATTTTGGAGCCGCCGAGCGTCACGCGAGTGAAGCTTGAACAGCTCATATTCAACACAGGGTTTTCAACTGGGAGTCGACGTCTATGAAATTTATCTCGTCGGGATGCGCGCTGGCTGCGGCGCTGCTGCTTGCTCAATTTGCCGCTGCACAGGCTACCACCGCTCCGGTGCGGATGGGATGCGGCCTAATGACATTTGAAACGGTGCCCGGCTGGGGCCTCCGGCCTGACGGCAAGTCGGCATTGGGGCCGACGCATGGCGCTGTGGTAATCGACAAAGCGGTCAACATCTACAACAGCGCACACGCTGGCGTGTTCGTTTTCTCGCCCGAAGGAAAAGTTGTTCAAAGCTATCTGGGCCCCGAGTACTCCAATATCCATGACATGGAAATCCGCGAGGAAGAGCAGGGGGAGTTCATTTATGGAGCCCGCAATAACGACGCCGAGGGGATCAAATTCAATGCGGCCAGTGGCGAAATTGTGCTCAAGCTGCCGTTCCCTGAAGAATCCGGGCTGGGGCTAACCAAATTCAGCCCCACCGCCATCACCGTTGCCCCCAACGGCGACATCTTCTTGTCCGATGGCTATGCCAGCAACCATATTTTCAAATTCGACAAGACCGGCAAGTACTTGATGCACTTTGGCAGCAAGGGAAATAGCGAGAAGGAGTTCAACACGGCGCACGGTATGACGCTCGATACGCGCTACGATCCTCCGCGGTTGTTGATCTGCGATCGCAACCACGAACCGAAGGGACGTCTCGTCCACTACGATTTGGACGGCAAGTATATCGGCGAGGTGATCACCGGACTGGGGATGCCAACTTCGGCAGCCGTGCAGGGAGATTACGTGTCGGTCCCCGACCTCAAGGGTCGCTTGTTTAACTTGGATAAAAACAATGTCAACATGGCCGTCTTGGTCTTTATCCCCGATCCGAAACAGGGGGGCAATTTCAATGTCCCTCAAGAGGACTGGATCGAAGGCATCTTCAGCGGTACACACGGTTCGTATTGGGACCAGCAGGGGAACTTGTACGTGCAGGACTGGAACGTATCGGGGCGGATCATGAAGCTGGTCCGCGTGCCGGTAGCCGGTAGCTGAGCAGTGGGCAGTGGGCAGTGCGCAGCGGGCAGCGGGCAGCGGGCAGCGGGCAGCGGGCAGCGGGCAGCGGGCGCGGAAAGTTCAAGCAGCTTGCAAAGTTTCCTCAGGCGCGTGGACTAGCGCCGCGCGCCCCTGGTCTCTACGCCCAGCCCGCCGCGCGGCCCATTGGCCAGACGACTTTAAATTCGCGAACATCATCAGTAAATCACTCGGGAGTAGACGATGAAGTATGGAATGAACCTATTGCTATGGAGCGGCGAAGTCGACGAGGCAATGCTGCCCACGATCGAGAGGCTCAAGGCGATGGGCTACGATGGAGTTGAATTGCCGCTGTTCAACCTAGACCTTGACTATGCGGCTCTGGGTAAGCGACTGGATGACCTAGGGCTGCAGCGCACCGCAGTGACCGTTCGCAATGTCGAGGACAATCCGATTAGCCCCGATGCGAAAGTTCGTGCCAGGGGTATCGAGCTGAACAAAAAGACGCTTGATTGCTGCGCGGCTGTCGGTGCTCAAACGCTGTGCGGTCCCTATCACTCGGCGATTGGTCACTTTTCGGGCAGCGGCCCAACTCAAGATGAATGGGCCTGGGGCGTAGACAGTATGCGGGCTGCGGCGGAGCATGCTGGCCAAGTGGGTGTGAAGCTGGGCGTCGAAGCCCTGAATCGATTCGAATGCTATTTCCTCAACGCCCATGCCGATTCGGCGCGGTTTGCTCGCGAGGTCGATCATCCGGCTTGTGGCATGATGTACGACACATTCCACGCCAACATCGAAGAGAAGGATATCGTTGGAACTCTCAAGGAAATTCAGGATGTGCTGTGCCACGTTCATATCAGCGAAAACGATCGCAGTACACCCGGCGCGGGAAATGTGAACTGGGAGAAGAACTTTTCCGGCTTGCAGAAAATCGGCTACGACGGCTGGATGGTCATCGAGGCTTTCGGTATGGCACTGCCCGAACTGGCAGCGGCGACGCGCATTTGGAGGCGCATGTTCGATACCGAGGAAAAACTGGCCGAGCAGGGCCTGGCTTTTATGAAATCGCAAGTGGCTCGGTACGGCGGGTAAACGGCGCTACCGAATGGATCGGCGGCTTCGTAGAATAGAGCTGGCGGACTGGCGCGGACTGGTGCGGGCAGTTCGCCCGGCGAGCCTAGGTAGCTGAGTTAGCCGGTGGGGCTAGATAGCTGTGTTCTCAGCGAGCCTACTGCGAACTGTTCGGAAAACGTGTTTTTCAGCTCGATATGGGATTGCCTGAATTGGCTGAACCGCTTGAGAAAATGTCGTTTGCCGAAGTCTCCATGGATCTACAGTCGACGGACCGGCCCGGCCGGCTAGGGCAGGGCGCCCAAGATTTGGAGCAGGTGCGACGGGAGTTGCTCAGCGGCGCGGGCGGGCTAGCGGCAAGTGCCCGGCGCGTGACGCGTTGGCAGGCGGTCCTGCGCTGGCTGGCAGTTGGATTGGCGGGGCTGCTGGTGCTCCTGCTGGCAGATGTGCTGCTGCGCCGCGAGGAGCTTGGGTTGCGCGTCTTGGCCGTGGTGGCTTGGCTGCTGCTGCTAACCTGGAGCGCTCGTAAACTGTTGCGACCGGCTTGGCGGTTTTCGCTGACACCCGTGCAGGCAGCCCAGTGGCTCGAACGGCAGCGACCGGAGCTGGCATACCATCTGTCGACAGCCGTCGAACTGGCCGGTCTACCCGCCTCCGATATGCGCTACGGCAGTGGCCGCTTTCGCGAGGCGGTGCTGCGCGCGTGGGCGGATCGCGGCCAGTCGCTCAATTGGCCCGGACATCTCCAACAAAGCGGCCTGCGTCGCGCCTGGGGCCTGCTATTGATTGCCTGTGGCCTGTCGGCGGCCGCGGCTGTCGTATGGCCATCTGAAATGCGCGTCGCACTGGCGCGGTTTACCGCTCCGTGGAGTGGCAATGCTTGGCCCCGCCGAGACCTTCTGCAGATCGTCCATCTGCCGAAGGTCATCGCCGATGGCAGCGAATTGCAGTTGGAAGTGGTCGACCAGCGCCCGCCGCTGCCGGAGAGAATCGAACTGCAGGTGCGCGGTGTGCACTCCGCCGATAGTCTGGACATGCGCTCCTTCGAAACGACTCTGGTTGGTGATATAGCCGTCGGTAATCTGCCCGCCATGAACGCTGCCTTTGAAGTCAGAGCCGTGGGAGGCGACGATGATCGCATGCCCTGGAAGCGAGTGCAAGTCGTACAGCCACCCGAGCTGAGCGAGTTCCATTTCAGCGTCCAGCCACCACCTTATACGGGGCTGGGCAGGTCAGACATCGTCGGTCGGCGGATCTCGGTGTTGGCAGGTAGCCAAGTCGAGTTTGAGGCGCGCTTTGATCGGCCCGTTGCGAGTGTGGCAGTTCAGCTCGCGGCGCCCGCAGCTCACGCAACAGCTCAGTCAACAACCGCTCAGGCAGGAACAGCTCAGCCCGTGCATGGGGCGACGGCAGACGAGACGACGGCAGACGAGACGACGGCAGGCGAGATGACCAGCGGTGCGGCCCAGCAGGCGTGGTCTGTCACCCTCAGCGACGACGGGCGAGAACTGCATTTAGGCGGCGCGCAAACAGCCCTGCTCGATATGCAACAATCACTCAACTGGCAGTTGCTGATCTCGACGGCCGACGGGTTGGAGGTCCTGCTGCGAGAGCGTTGGTCGATTGAAGTTACTGCCGACGAACCACCTCGCATTATTTTTCAAACCGCGGACATGGTAGAACTCGCCAGCAACGCGCAGCTTCGCCTGCGGGGAGAGGCGAGCGATGACCTGGGGCTGCTCGAGGTTCGCGCGCGACTGCAACTGTCCGAAAACGATGCAGCCGCCGCGGCGACGCTTCCGATCTGGCAAGCCACAGCGGCCGATGGCTTAATCGACGAGCGCACCGACGAGCCCGATACACCGCAGGAAATCAGCAGTGGTCCCGTCACAACCAGCCCGGCCCCTAGTCGGCTTCTACAAGAGTTGCCCATCGATGCCGTTTGGGATATGGCTCGAGCTGGCAATCTTGTGGCGGGGCAGCGGGTGGCAGTCTGGCTGGAAGCTCGCGACAGTGCGGAGCAATGGAGTCAGAGTCAGATACAACATTTTGAAATTCGTGAGTCGGACGAATTGATCGAATCCATTCAGGCTAAGCAGAGCCAGCTACTGACTCAAGTGCGAGAGTTGGTCGATACCCAGCGGCGAAACTCGCAGCTCTTCTCGCGCACCTGGGAACAGGCGCAGCATGTGGGCAAGGTGCAGCGCGAACAGCTCGATCCCTTACGCAACACAGCTCAAGTGCAGCGCGCGGTTGCCGAGCGCTTGGGCAGCTCCAATGCGCAGGGTCTGTCCCAGGAGATCGCTCGACTGCGTGAGCTTTTACAGACCAATCGCTTAGACGAAACGCCGGTAGCAAGCGAATTGCAGGACTTGGCAGCCAGCGTGCAGGCTTTAGCGCAGGGTCCTGTGGCCGAGGCTAGCCAAGCGACGCGTCACACGGCCGCTTTGGCAGAAGCCGCGCTGGCCGAGGATGGGTCTATTGCGGAGAGTCTAGTCAGTAGTGCGGAACAGGCTCAAGTCGCTCAGGAGGCGGCGCTCAGCGCCATGGAAGGCTTGCTCGACCGCTTGGCACGCAATGAGTCGCTGCAGCAGGCCGCCGTCGAGTTAGCTCAGATTTTGAATCAGCAAAACGCCATTCGAAGCGAGACCGATCGACTGCAATTGAAGAATCTATCCTCTACGGGGGAAGCCATCTCGGCCGAACTGCAAGCGGAGCAAACCGCGTTGAGCTCGGATCAGCAAGGCTTGGCACGGCGTTTGGATGACTGGCTGGATCGCTCGCGCGAATTGCAGGCTCAGTCACAGGACCAGCAGGAAATCGCCACCGAGGCGCTGGCGCGGGCTACGCAGAGCCTGCTATCTGCCCAGGCTAGCGCGCAGATGCGCCGCTCGACAGAAGAGCTTCGCGACCAGCAACTCGCGCGAGCCGCGATCACGCAGCAGCAGGTCTCGGAACTGTTGTCCCAATCGCTCAGACAGATGGGCGCGACCAGTACGTCGCAGCTCGGTAGCCTGCGCAACCAAGCCGATGAATTGAGACAGTTCAGCGACAAGCTTTCGGAGTTGGCGAAGGCTCAGTCAGAGCTGTCCGAGCGTTGGCGAGGCCCGCCAGCGGAAAATGAACTTGAACAATTGGTCGGCGACCAGGCCGACGCGCTGCAGCGAACGAGCGGGCTGGCGCAGCAGGCCGAACAGTCCGGCAGCGCTAGTTTGGCTGCAGACCTCAATCGAGCGAGCGCCGCGCAGCAACAAGCCCAGCAGGCCGGTGAGCAGAGTGAGTTTCAGCAGGCCGAGCAGGCTTCGCGCGAAGCAGCCGAACAATTGTCGCAGACGTCCGCACAGCTTGAACAACGCGCGGCCGCTTTGGAGCGACAGGCCGCGGAGCAGCAAATGCTCGAATTGGCGGGTGCTCTGGAGGGGCTCACCCAACAGCAACAGCCGATCGCTTTACAATTCAGCCAGTGGGCAGATGCGGAGGCTGACAATTCGGACGAGGCGCGACAACAGCAGCAGACCGAAATGCGTCAAGCCGCATCGCGCCAAGAAGCGGTGCGACAAGCGTTGCGTGAGCTGCGTGCGCAGACCTCCACATTACCCGTTTTCGATTGGACCTTGCAGCAGTCGGAGGCGGCCATGGGCCGCGCTGTCGCAGCCGCGCAGCGTTATCGCATCAAGCCGGATGCCCGCGACGCGGCCGAGCGAGCCCTGCGACTGTTGCGTCTGACCGCCGACGCTATGGCCCCAGAGAGCGCGGCAGATGGCCCGCCTGGCAATTCCGATTCGGCTGGCGACACGCCCGATCGACCAGACTCAGCCGATCCGTCGCAGGCACAGGATCCGGCGGAGCGTCCAGCACCCATGCTGGCCAGTCTAAAACTGCTGCGCAACTTGCAGCGCGAGCTCAATCAGCAAACTCAGTCCGCCGAAGGTAACGCAGACGCGGTCGAGCGTACGGGACAATTGGGGGAGCTGGCCCGATTGCAGCAGGAGCTGGCCGCACAGGTGGAGCAACTTTTAAATAGCCAACCATAGTTTCACCCAGGGATCGACTTGGACAATGTTTCCTGAAACGCTAAGCAGACTCAACATGTCACCAACCGGCTTGGCTCGGCCGTCGGGCTGTGGAGCAATAAGTTTACTCGTGGCCGTGAGCTGTCTCGCCACGGCGGCTGCTCAACAGAATCCATCCCCCGAGC
>JBEBXX010000040.1:0-9284 GCA_040391435.1 Aureliella helgolandensis
CGAACACACCAACATCGCTGCCGTCGGACAGCCGCAGTTGTCTGCCCCGCGCGGCCAGCTCGACCAAGTTGTGCACGTGCTGCCCAAGCCGGGCGTGATGGATCCAGTGGCTCAAAGCACACTCCAGGCGCTACAGGATATGGGGCTGGCCGTGGAGCAGGTCACGACGTTTCGCAAGTATTGGCTGAGCGGTTTAGAACCCGCCGCACTAAACCAACTGTGCCAAAAGCTGCTCTCCAACGATTCGATCGAACGCGTTATCATCGGGCCGCTGCAGCTAGACAAGATCGATGTCGGCCAAGAGTATCAGTTCGAATTGGTGCACGCGCCAATCCGCGAACTCAACGATCAG
Organism: Aureliella helgolandensis; assembly: GCA_040391435.1. Taxonomy (GTDB): domain Bacteria; phylum Planctomycetota; class Planctomycetia; order Pirellulales; family Pirellulaceae; genus Aureliella; species Aureliella helgolandensis_A. The sequence continues at coordinate 353 of JBEBXX010000040.1, forward strand.
CAACTGGCACAGCTCAGCCAGCAGGGGCAATTGTATTTGACCCTTACCGAAATGCAGACCATCCAGCAGCACTTTCGCACGCTGGGCCGCGAGCCAACCGATATCGAACTGGAGACCATCGCGCAGACGTGGAGCGAGCACTGCAGCCACAAGACATTGGCCGGGCGCATCGCCTACAGCGACGAACGAGGTTCACGCAAATTCCAGAATATGCTCAAGGAGACGATCTTCCAAGCCACGCAAACCATCCGCGCAGAATTGGGTGAGGAGGATTGGTGCGTGAGCGTCTTCTCAGACAACGCGGGGATCGTCAAGTTCGACGAGGACTACCATGTGGTGTTCAAAGTCGAAACGCACAATCACCCAAGCGCAATTGAACCGTACGGCGGCTCCAACACGGGCATTGGCGGCGTGATCCGCGATACCATGGGCACCGGTCTGGGAGCTAAACCATTTTGCAGCACAGATGTCTTCTGCTTTGCCCCCCCCGATACCGACGCCAGCAGCCTGCCTCCAGGCGTATTGCACCCGCGGCGAGTCATCCATGGTGTCGTCAGCGGTGTCCGCGACTACGGAAATCGCATGGGGATTCCAACCGTCAACGGCGCGGTCTACTTTGACCCGCGCTACTTGGGCAATCCCTTGGTGTACTGTGGCAACGCAGGCCTCTTGCCCGTCGATCGCGTCGTCAAGAAACCACTGGCGGGCGACTGGATCGTGTCGATCGGCGGACGCACCGGCCGCGATGGAATCCACGGCGCGACGTTCAGCAGCGCTGAACTGACCAGCGAAAGCGAATCCATCTCTGGTGGCTCGGTGCAAATTGGCAATGCGATCACGCAGAAAATGGCCCTCGACGTGCTACTGCAAGCACGCGACGAGGGACTCTACAACGCCGTCACCGATTGTGGGGCTGGCGGCTTCAGTAGCGCCGTGGGCGAAATGGGCGAAGAGCTCGGAGCCGAGGTCTGGCTCGAGCGCGCTCCGCTGAAGTACGAAGGGCTGAGCTATACCGAGATCTGGATCAGCGAAGCACAAGAGCGAATGGTCTTCGCCGTTCCGCCCGAAAAACTGGAACGCATGAAAGCCGTGTGCGCAGCCGAAGGCGTCGAAGCGACGGTCATCGGGCAATTCGTGCCGACCGGACAACTGCGGCTAATGTATGACGGCGAACAAGTTGGTCTAGTGTCGATGGAGTTCTTGCACGACGGCCGACCACCGGTGGTTCGCGAAGCCTCCTACACGGCTCCGCCACTGCGCAACACGCCCGCCCCGCAACTCGACCAAGCCGGTGTCGAGCAGACTGTGCTGCAGATCCTCGGCTCGCTCAACGTGGCCAGCAAGCACTGGATCATTCGCCAATACGATCATGAGGTTCAGGGGGGCAGCGCTATCAAGCCGCTGGTCGGGCCCGCCTGCAATGGACCTGGCGATGCGGCCGTGGTACGGCCGCGACTGGACAGCCGCCGCGGGGTGGTCATTAGCTGTGGTATGAATCCCCACTACGGCGACCTAGATACCTATCACATGGCGGCCAGCGCGATTGACGAAGCGGTTCGCAACGCTGTCGCCGTAGGTGCCGACCCGAATCGCTTGGCCATCCTGGATAATTTCTGTTGGGGAAACACCGACCGACCGGAGACGCTCGGTTCGCTCGTCCGCGCGGCGCTGGCCTGTCACGATGTGGCAGTTGCCTGGAAGACGCCATTTATCAGCGGTAAAGACAGCCTCAACAACGAATTCACCTGGGTTGACGAGGCTGGACAGCGGCAGACGCTGGTGATTCCGCCGTCGCTGCTAATCAGCGCCATGGGACAAGTAGCCGACGTCGCCAAGTGCGTTACGATGGATGTCAAAGAAGCCGGCAATCCACTGTACCTGGTCGGCAATACCCATTGCGAATTGGGCGGGTCACATCTGTTCAGCGTGCTGGGGCTCGACGGTGGCGCGGTACCACAAGTCGAACTGGCTACGGCAAAGAAGATTTTTGAAAAGGTGCACGCTGCCATCGACGCCGGTCTGGTGCGGGCTTGCCACGACCTGAGCGAAGGCGGCTTAGCCATAGCCGCTGCCGAAATGTCATTTGCCGGACAGTTGGGATTGCAAGTCGATTTTAGCTCCGCCCTAAAAGCCAGCGGTTTGAAGGCGGTTGAGTTCTTGTTCGCCGAGAGCAACAGTCGGTTTTTGATCGAAGTTGATGCCAGTCGCCAAAGCGAGTGGGACGCGCTGATGGCCGATGTGCCTCATCAAGGCATCGGACATGTGAGCGACGGCCCGCAGGTGATCCTGCGCACGGGCCAAGACGTGTGGGTCGATAAGCCATGGAGCGAACTATTCGACGCCTGGCACCAACCACTGGATTGGTAGGGCTCCGCGGCACTCGATTGAAACCATCTCAACCGCTGCTGGGCCTAGCTTGCTTTTCCTGGCAGCGATTGGCGAGCACTACCGCCGGCGGCAGTTGAGCTGCTTAAACTGTGGTCTTAAGCAGGTGGCAAGCAGGATGTGTACACCACATGTTTGGCAAGCAGGATGCGTACACCACATGTTTGGCAAGCAGGATGCATACCCCACTTGTTTGGCAAGCAGGATGCATACCCCACTTGGCAAGCAGGATGCATACCCCACTTGGCAAGCTAGAAGCATACCTCACTTACTCACTAGAATGCAGCCTCACTAGAATGCAGCCGCCTATGACACGGAAGTCGAAGTCCAAACCAACGCGCGAGTCTACAGGACAACATGCCTCGCTCAAGAAGGTTGCGCGGGCAGCCGGCAAACAAGGCGATCAAGGCTGGGCGCGTGGAGTGCTGCTGCCGGCGCTGGCGAGCGCCGTGCTGCTGTGGGCCGCGTCGCCGCCGCTAGCTTGGGGTCTGCTGGCCTGGATCGCGCCGCTGGGATGGTTGTGGGTTTGCATGCGGCCTGCTCCAGTGGGAGGGCGCGGCTACGTGGCGCTATGGTTATCGGGCTGCCTGTTTTGGCTGCTGGTGCTGCACGGGATTCGACTAGCCTATTGGCCGCTGACCTTCGGATGGCTGGCGTTGTCTTTCTATTTGGCTGCCTACATCCCCGTCTTCGTCGTGGCCACGCGGACGATGTATTGGCGCTGGGGCTGGCCGCTCGTGCTGGCGGCTCCCCTTGCATGGTCGGGCCTGGAGCTGATCCGCTCCTACCTGCTAACCGGCTACGCGGCCAATTCCCTGGGGCATACCCAAGTCCACTTTCCGTTGGTCATTCAGTTGTCTGACCAATTGGGCAGCGGCGGAGTGAGCTATGTCGTCATGACCGTCTCGGCGGCGCTCGCCACTGCACTCATCGCTCGGCTCCCATCGCAAGTCGCGTCTTCGCCAAGGCGGCTCGACGCTCCGCATCGCCACGATTCGCCACGCGCTTCCTCCTCACAACCGTCACCTCAACAACCTGCCAGCTCTCAATCTTCGCACTCACAACTCCCCCCGGTCGCCCAAGCCACGACCAATGGCTGGGATCGATTATGGGGGCCAGTCTGGGCCGGCACATTGCTAGCGCTGGCCCTCGGATATGGCTGGTGGCGTTTGAAGCAAGCCGACAGCATGCAATCGAATCAGCCGCCGCTGCTACGCGTGTTGCTCTTGCAGGAGAATACGCCATCCATCTTCGATAACTATAGTCCCGGGCGAAACCAACGCTCCTGGGACGCCTATTTAGAGTTGGCTCGGCAAACCGCAGCCCAACACGCCGGCGAGCCGCCATTGGATTTGGTCGTGTGGCCCGAATCGACGTTCACCGCCAACGAGCCATTTGTCGAAGTGGACATCGCCGATGGACTGCCCGCCGAATTGAGAAGCGAACAAGTCGATCGCGCCCGCTTGCTGAACTTTCGCGATCAGATGGTTCAGGCGCTGGAGTTCAAAGCTCAGTTGGTGATCTCGGCCATCCGACACACACGTCGCGCACAGCGCAGCTCCGATACACAGTCCAGCTCCGATACACAGTCCAGCTCCGATACACAGTCCAGCTCCGATACACAGCCCAGCTCCTCTGAGCGGCCCTATTTGCTAGTGGGCAACGATGTGATGGTCTATGACTCTGAGCGACTCAGGCGCTACAATTCGGCGTTGTGGATTGGACCCGACGCCCAGTTACTCGAGCGCTACAGCAAGATGCACTTGGTGATGTTCGGCGAATACATTCCGCTGGGACCCGTGCTGCAGTGGCTGCGCGACATGGTCGGACTGGCTGGCATGGATGCTGGGGAGGAAGCCAAGAGCTTTTCACTTGCCGGCGTCCGCGTAGCACCGAGCATATGTTTCGAGAGCATGATGCCGCGCGTCATCAACCAACAAATGCGCAGCTTGCGGGCTCGGGGGCAGGCGCCCGATGTGCTGATCAACATTACCAATGACAGTTGGTTTCGCGGTTCATCGATGCTCGACCACCACTTGGCTTGTTCGCAACTGTGCGCGGTCGAGAATCGCCGGCCGCTGCTGGTGGCGGCTAATACGGGATTGTCGGCCAGTATCGATAGCTGCGGACGCGTGCTGCAGGTAACCGATCGACTGCGCGCCGAAGCCATTGTAGCTGAGCCCATGCGCGATGGCCGCTGGGGCCTGGCTCAAGCGGTCGGCTACCCTCTCTCCTGGCTGTGCGCGCTGCTGACGATCGTTGCCTTAGTAGCCGCCGTGCGCCGGCAGCGCAACTAGCTCGCGCTGCTCTTGCGGCAGGTCGCCTGCCGCGTCACAGCATCTCCCTCCAGCGTCTACCCCAACGTCTGCGGCAGGTATGTAGCAGGTATGTAGTCTAGGATTTCGACGCGGCCAGCATGTTTTGCATGCTCTGCTGCGCAATGGTCTCAATTCCGGGCTTGTAGTCGAACACTTCGACACTCACCCAGCCTTGATAATCCACGTCGCGCAAGGCCTGGAATATCGGCTTGAAATCCACTTCCCCCATGCCCGGTCCAAGCAGATTGGGGTCGTTGGCGTGAAAGTGCACCAAGTGCTCAGCGTTGGCGCGAATCACATCGGCGATGGGCAGCCCCTCGCTACTCATCGCTTTTACGTCCAAATGCAGTTGCACCAGTGGCGAATCGATGCGCTCGATAACCTCGACCACCTGTGCCGCATGATTCCAAAAATTGCCCTCACCGGGCCCGAGCGGCTCAAGCGCCACGGTGACCTGATGCTTCTCGAGCTCGGGCAAAGCTTGCTCTAATACACTGCGGGCATTGTCGGCCGCTTGCGCATGCGTCATGTCGCTTGGAAAATTGCGCTGCGCCGGTGAGCCCAGGACCATGATTGAACCACCCAAGTCGCGGCACAGCTTGGCCAATTGTCCTAGATAGTCACTGGTCCGGCCGCGGACCTGCGCGTCGTTGGTCGTCAGATGATAGCCCTCGGTCTTAGCCAACAGCCAGTGCAAGCCAAGCATCTCAATGTCGGCCTGGGAGAGTTGCTGTGCCAGCTCGCTACGGCGTGCGGCCGAGAGCTGCACGGGATGCTCACCGAGAGTGAAAGGCGCGATCTCCCAACCCGTATAGCCGCACTGGCGAGTCAGGGCTAGCGCGCGCTCCCAGGGCCAATCTTGAAACAGTTCGTTGCAAAGTGCAAAACGCATCGCAGCTAACCTCGTGAGCGAATCTCTGGCTGAAAAGCGAACAGGAGTGGTTTTCCCATTTCGCGAGTAGCGTATTATAGACGTTCGTGGGGTACCTGAAAGCCACCACGTCCGCCCGCTAGCTACTTGTGCAAGATCAGAACGTCCATGGATTTAGAACTCAACCCATCAGCTCCTCGCGTAAAAACGCCGGCACGTGATTTGTTTACCGATCCGCTGACATGGCAGCAAATAGTACAGGGTGCCGCCCCCGTCGAGCTGGAGGTGGGTTCTGGCAAAGGTTTGTTCCTAATAGCCGCGGCTGCAGAGCGCCCGCAGCACACCTTTGTGGGAATAGAAATCGCGGCCAAGTTTGCACATCGAGCCGCCGATCGTCTTGCTAAGCGACGGCTGACCAATGTCAATATGCTGCGTGGCGATGCACAAAAATTTCTCGCGGACGTGGTCCCCGACCACAGCCTCGTGGCCGTGCACGTCTATTTCCCCGATCCCTGGTGGCGCAACAAACACAAGAAGCGCCGCATACTCAACGAACACGTGGTGCAGGACATACAGCGCAGCTTGGTCAGCGGCGGAAAGCTGCACTTTTGGACCGACGTCCTAGACTACTACGAACATATCTGTGGGCTGGTCATGGACACCACCACTTTCGCCGGCCCAAGCTACGTCCCACAGCGCACCGCCGAGCATTCAATGGACTACACCACACACTTTGAACGCCGCGCTCGCACTCACGGCCAGCCCGTCTACCGAGCCATATTCGCCAAACCTTAAATGCCTTGCTGCAGCCGCTCCAACCAGTAGCTAAAACAAGTAGTTGACACGAGTAGTTGTTGCGATCAGTTTTTTTCAAAGGAACTCTGGACCATGCGAAACCTGGTATTCCATTCCGCTGGCATCTGCTTGGCTGCTGCGCTGGCCATCTGCCCAGTCGGCCGCTCGGCTGAGGCCCAAGACGAGTCCGCCCGGCAACCAGCGCAAGCTCAGCCACCAGTAGCTCAGCCACCAGCCCTCGATGAGCTGCACGCTAAATTCCAACAGTTATTAACCGGTGCCACACTGCGCGGACAATTCACCGTCGATGGCCAGGCGCTGGATCAATTGCAACAGGAATCCTATGAGATCAGCAAAGTTGAGAAGCTGGCCGACTCAGACGACTTGTGGGCCTTGACCACGCGCATTAAATATGGCGAACACGATGTGCTGATCCCCATCGCCCTCCAAGTCAAATGGGCCGGGGCGACCCCGGTGATCACGCTCGATGAGCTCACCATTCCTGGGCTCGGCACGTTTAGCGCGCGGGTCTTACTTCACAAAGACAAATACGCCGGTACTTGGCAGCACGGCACTCACGGTGGGCATTTATTCGGGCATATCGAATTGGCTAAGCCACCGACGCAGCCCTGAGCGAGACCATGAGAGCAGCCTTGAGCGAGACCATGAGAGCAGCCATAAGCGCGGCATTGCAGCGCGAGACGACAACTCGAGACGACAACTCGAGACGACAGCGCGATAGTCAGACACTGAAAAAAGGCGGGGACATTGTTGGAAGAGCATGAAGTTTATGCGGCGGTCGGCAGCGAAGGCTTCGAGCGCTTGTGCGCAGCGTTTTACCGCCAAGTTCCCGAGGATGAGCTGTTGGGGCCGATGTACCCTGAGGACGACTGGCAGGGAGCCGAGCAGCGGCTGAGAGATTTTCTAATCTACCGCTTTGGCGGTCCGCAGACATATATCATGCAGCGTGGACACCCGCGCTTGCGCGGACGACACGCCCCCTTTGCGATTGGAAGCAGCGCTCGCGATCGCTGGGTACTGCTGATGGACCGAGCGCTAGAGGAGGCCGAATTGCCCAGCCAAGCGGCCGAGACACTGCGACAGTTCTTTGAGCACATGGCCACGTTTTTAATCAATCGCGGCGAGTGAGCAGCTCTGGCCAGAGACCATCGCTGATGACCAATCCCGCCCGCGTGAGACTGAGTTGGTCACCCTTTTGTTGCAGCCAGCCGCGATCGATGTAGCGACTGAGGTGCGGTTCAAACAATTCGCCGACCGGGCTGCCCCACCATTGGCTGAGCTCGGTCAGACTCACCCCTTCCAGCCGGCGCAGACCGAAGACCAAGCGTTCGCGGAGCACCTCCTCGCGCGACAACTGCTCGCTCTCCGCCACCGCATCTGCGCCACTGGCCAGCTTGCGAAGATATGCAGTCGTGCTGCGATGGTTCACTCGGCGCACAAACGCTTGCCCGTCGGCGGCGTGTTCGAAGCTAGCCGCCCCGGGTCCGAACGCCCACCACGGGGCGCCCAGCCAATAGGCCTCGTTGTGCCGGCAACGCTGTCCGGGCAGGGCGAAGCTGGAGACTTCATAGTGCTCCCAACCGCGGCTGCTTAGAGCGTCGATCGCGTGTTCGTACATGTCCAACTGCACATCGTCGGTCGACTCATTGAGCTCCTGGCGCAGGCTGCGGCCGTAGAAAGCCGAGCCGCGTTCGATCGTCAAGCCGTAGGTCGACAGGTGACCGATAGGGCTGGCCAAGCCGCGAGCGACATCGCTTTGCCAAGTCACCAGCGATTCGCCGGGAGCGGCAAAGATCAAGTCGAGTGAGACTCGCGGAAAGCTGGCGGCACAGTTGTCGATCGCTTGGGCGAGTTGCCGGCCACTATGATCTCGTTCCAACTGTCGCAATTTGTCGTCGTCAAAGGACTGGCCTCCCAGGCTGATGCGATTGACACCGTAGCTGCGCAGCAGGGCCAGTCGCTCCGCGGTGCAGTCCAGCGGGTTGGCTTCGCATGAGTATTCGCCAAGCGACTGAAGTGGGAGCCAGTGCGCGATCAAACGCAGGAGCTCTGCGAGCGATTTCGCTGACAGGTGACTGGGAGTTCCTCCACCTAGGAAAATCGTGTCGACAACTCGTGGCTGGCCAAGCCGCTGGGCGAATTCTGTGGCCAACGCCGCGAGGTAGGCGGGCACTAGGTCATCCCGCCCGGCTACGAGCGTGAAATTGCAGTAGCCGCAGCGGTGTCGGCAAAATGGCACATGCACATAGGCGCTGCGAGCGGCGGTCATCGAAGTGTTTCGGAACGGAAGTGTTTTAGAGTCAATGACCGGCGGCCTGACCGCACTCGTGCTGACAATTAGCTACTGACGCCGCGATGGAAAGTCGCCGAGCTAACCGAAATATAGCATATAGGCTGTGGATTGAGACACTCGTAATTGGCCAAGGTAGCGGGTAAGTCGCTGCTCGGAATTTTCTCTGACCGTTTGACTTTCGCTGCAACTTGAGCGGCCGCAAAAGCTACGACCAGTCTACGCAGAGCGCAGCCCGTAACACTTTCTCAC
>JBEBXX010000041.1:0-9210 GCA_040391435.1 Aureliella helgolandensis
CGGTCTGCGAATCGCCGTGGGTGGCGACGGTGGGGACGCACCGCGGGCCATCGTCGGGATCGATCGTGCTGCGATAGCTGGCCGGCCACGTTGCCCGCCAACGCGACTGTCCATCGGATAGACTCAGACTTTCCAGGACTTCATCGTCGCCCTGTCGGTGCAGCACCAGCACTTGCTCTCCGACAACGGCAGGCCCGGCATAACCGCTGCCAACTTCAGCTTGCCAAGCGACGGCGGCGTCTACGGGCCAAGGGAGCTTCAGGTCAGCGTTCTGTAGGGCTTGGCCGGATCGCTGCGGGCCCAACATCTGTGGCCAGTCTTGGGCGCAGATTGCCGAAGCGCCGCAGCCCCAACCGATAGCCAGTGCAAATGCAAACAGGCGAGCTAGTTTTCTAGCTCTATCGGTCGCCCCCCTAGTAGGAATTCTCCAGCCAATGAATGATAACTTGTCGAACGTTCCAATCGGGAAGCGAAAACGGTAAGCAAACATCGGGAGCCTGCGGGTGGCGAAGTGGGTAAGACTGTGGGGAAAGAAACGCGGCACGCGGATGAGCGGCTGGTGGGTCGTCGGAAGCGTTAGCGAGGCGGCTTTCTTTGGCGCTTTATTCATCCTGGGAATTGTATCACTAACCATCGTCGTCTCGTCGCAGGTCTTCTGGTCCGACACGACATTTCTGCCAACTATCGGGTTTGGGTTTTGGTTGCTGGTTATAGCGGCCAGTTCGTTCATGGTGATTGGGCTGACCGCTTTTATTCTTCAGGTGTCGCAGACGCTGGCCTCACCTGAACAGCGCTCGGTGCTCGTCGATAAAGCCCGCCGCGAACACCGTCGACGGGCGGCGGGCAACGACCCGGCGGATTTGGCTAATTTGCCTAGCTTGCGTGCTTTGATGGATAGTCCGGGCATAAAGCTAGCATACCGGTTAGCGATTCAGCGTGGCGAGACGACGGCTTTGGTGCTTAGCAGCCTGTTCTCAATCGCCTGGAACGCCATGCTGGCCGTACTAGCGGTGATTGCCGTGGAGAATCACTTGCATGGTCGCCCCGACTGGTTCCTGACTGTCCTGCTCATCCCGTTTTCAATTATCAGTTTCTTTTCGACCCAATGGTTCTTTCATATCTTTCGACGCCAGAGCGGAATTGGCCCCACGGCGGTGGAAATAAGCGACCTGCCACTGTTGCCTGGAGCCGGTTATCAGGTATATGTTTGTCAGTATGGGCGGGTCAGCTTTGAGTGGTACCGCATCACTTTGGTGTGCTACGAAGAGTCGACCTACCAGCAGGGGACGGATGTCCGCACCGAACGCGTCGAATCGTTGCGGATCCCGATCTGCGATGCGGACGCTCAGACGCGGAACTTAGCGGCTGACCCGGAAAACCCCCTGGAGATGGACTGCCAATTCCGGCTTCCACTTGATATGATGCATTCGTTCCAGGGACGTCATAACGCGATCGTCTGGAAGATAGTCGTCGAAGGAGAAGTCAAAACATGGCCATCGTTCTGCCGAAGTTTCCCAGTCGTCGTCTTTCCACGCGGCGCAGTCTAGCGGTTCGCACCGAGCCCGCGCTCGGGCTTCGCCTGCGCTCGCTGCAACAGGGACTTGAACCGGCCGAAACGCTCGACTTCGAGTATTGCCTCAAACGCATTACACCCGGCATGGTCGATCGGCTGGAGGTCTCCGTGATGTGGTGCACTGAGGGCAAGGGGAGTGAAGATCTGGGAGTGCATCTGTTCGAGAGCGTGACACGCGAGCAACTCGCGGCGCGACCGCTGAATGAGCCACGACAGGTATCCACGGTGCTCCCCGCGTATCCGCTCAGCTACGAAGGGCGGTTGATGAAGATCCGGTGGTGCGTCCGCCTGCGCCTATACCTTAGTGATGGGCGCGAGATCACTGCCGAGCAGCCGTTTTACTTGGGTCACTTGACGCTTGAGGTCTAACCCCTTCGCGACGCGTTTTGTTCGTCCCGGCGAAATTGCCTGGGATTGTTCTCAGGCCAACCCAGCCATGGCCTCTCCGGCGGTGCTGGCTGAGCTGTTTCGCTGCAACCCAGCCACACGTGGGGCAATTGTTGGCCCGCATGGCGCCGGCAAGTCGACGCTGCTTGAGCACTTCAAACCGCTGCTGTGCAGTCCTCACGTAAGTTTGACTTTGCGCCGCAGCGAGCGGCCCTTTCACACCGTCTACAGTGCCCTGGCTGGCTGCTCTGGCGGCCGAGTATTGATCCTCGATGGCTTTGAACAGTTGTCGACTGCAGCGGCAATTTGTGTATGCTGGATGGTGCGTCGCCGAGCTCTGGGGCTGTTGGTAAGTGGCCATCGTCGCAGCCTATTCGTGCCGACCTTGATCGAACTGAAGCCAACCGCCGAGTTGGTTCAGCGGCTGGTCGTTGAGCGTTTAGCTGGGGCCAGCCATTTGCGCGAGGCCGACCGCCGGCGCTGGACCGACCTGGAGTTGTTGCAGCAGTGGTTGACGCAAGAGCGAGGGAGTGTGCGAGAGGTTTTCATGCGGCTGTATGATTGTTACGAGGATAGCTGTTACGAGGATAGCCGTCTCTCAGCGCGCTGCGGCGAGCAGCCCCAGGGGGCTTGTGAGCAAGCATCTTGAGTCGCTTGTAGATCGCATTTTATGCCAACGCAGAATCTCCACTCTGACATAATCACCCACGCGTGGGTTTCCTGTTTTATCAATCAACCGTGGCTAACGCCAAAACGGCTAATGCCCAACCGTGGCTAACGCCAAAACGGCTAATTACATGCCGAAACGTATACCTGGACGCTTAACAATCTCTACTCTGACATAAACTGGATACGCGCGTGGCCAAGCGACTGACCGTAATTATTTCCCAGTCCTCGAGTCGGCACAGTCAAGCGGCCGATGCGGAGGAGCGGCTGTTGAGCGAACTCATCATGGCCCCTGGCATCGACGCGACGCTCGTCGGGTCGCTGGACAACGTGCAGCCTGACAGCACCGATTATCTGTGCTTGAGTGGTTTTGCTGGACAAACGCTGGCGGTGGTGTCATCGCTGAGTGTCGAGCAGGTTGCTCAGCAGTGGGCGCGGCTGCAACTGAATGGAAAAGTGGTGCGGATGGGACAACCCGGCGTGGCGGGCCAGCGGCGGGTCATCCATTTCCCGTTGTCCTCCGATACGCCTGGCATGTTGAGCGAGCTGCGACAACTGCTAGCGGATCAGGCCGTTGCGACTGTACAGGTGCTCATGCCGCTGGGCAGTGTGCCGCTGGGCAGTGTGCCGCTGGCCAACCCGCGGAGACTGCCGCTGGTCAGTGCATCAGCCCAACCGCTTGCCGACGAGTCCAGCGGTCCTCCACCGGCCGCGGTGGGGCAGCAAGCATTGCCCCGTCAAGCGCCTGCCAGCCGCGTCCCTGCAAGCCCAGTCGCTGCAAGCCCAGTCCCTGCAAGCCCAGTCACTGCAAGCCCTGCTAACCAGTCGGCGGACGAGCGGGCAGGGGAGTGGCCCGATTTGGACCGCTTGGTCGATGACCTCGATGCGCTCGACCTGTGAATCCATGCAAGTGCAGGGAACATACCAAGCGGAGCTGCATCCAAGTGATAGACGTGAATTCCTAGCTGGACGATCTGTGAGCGGATAGCTCGCCGCTGCGTCGCTGGCGGGCGGAACAAATCAGTGTGCACGAGGTTTATCAAATCGGCCTAATTTTTCAATTGGGAATTTAGCCGGCAAAGGCAAACGACATGGAAGAGACTCACAACGAGCGTTGGCTGGGATACGAATTGCATGACGGATTGCTGCAGTGGATCATCGGTGCGCGACTGCAGTTGGTCGCTGCGCTAGGGCGTCCGCCGGAGCTCGCTGCGGCGGGGACTGCGAATGTGCGCAAGGCGCTGACTAGTTTGGAGATTGCGCTGGAGGAGGGCCGCGAGTTAATTGGCTATTTAGAGCTCGATCAGGAGCGGGCTGGAGTCAAGTTCGTGAACCGATTGGAGAATTTCATTGGGGCGACGGGCCACGAGACGCATCCGATCAGGCTGCACATGGATGCGGCGACGCGCGATGCTCTGCAGCATGTTCTCAGCGATACGGCCAGTTGGAATGTGCTGAGAATTGTCCAGCAGGCAATTCGCAATGCGATTCAGCATGCAGGACCGACGCGTATCGACGTCTATGGACAATTGTCCAGCGAGGCGGAGACTGACGCCTGTGATGTGGCAGACGGCACCGCAGGCATTGCTGCGGGTGATCGCGTGTTGCTCATGACGGTTGCCGATCAAGGCGTCGGATTCGATTTGCACCGCCCGACCAGCGATAGCAATCATTTTGGATTGAATAGCATGGATCATCGTGCGCGGTTGATCGGAGCGCGGTTGACTATCGATAGCCGCGTGGGGGCGGGTTGCCGCGTGGAGTGTCGCCTACCACTGGACTGATACGCGCCGGCGGTGTGGGCTGAGGCTGCCAGGAGTGCTGCTGAAAATCGCAGCACTCCAAGGTCGCTCAACCGCCCTCGTGCGGAGATAGTTTCGGCTGTCTACTGTGCCGGGCTGCCCATTTCCTTGAGCGATTTGCCCAGTCGGCGACGCGACTTATCCGCTCCATTGGCGCTGTTGGGGCCGCCGCTAGTCCGCTGTGCTAGCTTGGGAGTATTGGCCGACTGATCATCCAGTTTCAGCAGACCAGCCACGCTGGGATGTAGGTCTTCGACTGCGGCCGGAGTCCCCAATTGCTCTACTGCATCGCTGACGCCTAGCAGCACGGATTGTCGCACACCGTCGCGAATCCATCCGAAGAAATTCATATTGTTCATAGCAGTCCCTTGCTAGCACCGAGTTTGTTCAACGACCGATAGGCTTTTTACCAAGCTGTGCCGCGAAAATCCAGAGCGGTTTGGCGGGGCCTGCCAGGCGCGTACTAGTGGCACAGCGCAGGTTGCGATGGCTGCGACTACGCGGCCGCCAACATTTCTTGTAACAAATCGAGAGGTAGGCCGACTACGTTTTCGGCCGTGCCGCAGATGAGCTGCAGCCAGGGGTGTCCGTCTTGGTAGCCGAAGGCACCGGATTTTCCCACCCACTGCTCGCTATCGAGGTACTCGACGATCTGCGTTTCGCTCAACTCTGCCATGAGCAGTTCACTTTTAGCTACCCTCACCTGTGGCTCGCCGCCGGGCGTGCGCAACACGCACAGGCCGCTGTAGACGGCGTGGCGCCGGCCGCTGAGCAGTCGCAGCATCTCTTCGGCGTGTCGTCGATCCTCGGGCTTGCCCAGCACGCGGCCCATGATGTCGGCCACCGTGTCGCAGGCCACGACGACCGCCGCGCCTTGCACGCGCGGGGCCACATCCGTCGCCTTTTGGTAGGCCAAGCGCGCAACCAATTCGGGCGTCGATTCACGCGAGCAAATACCGCATTCGGCCGTTTCGCTGGGGAGTAAAGTTTCAAACTGGTAGCCCGCGGCGGTGAGCAGTTGGTGACGCCGCGGAGACTGGCTGGCAAGTACGATGCGCATGTCAGGCAAGGCTTACTCGAAAGGGTTGTCTTCGTCGGGGGACTGCGGTGGGAAGGGATTGTCCGGCGATTGCATGCGGCTGCGCAGTTGATCCCAGGTCCCCTTGAGACTTTCAAAAAGTCGTGGAATTTGCCCGGCGGCTAAGAAGACGCGCGAGCTGACCGCTGAGTGGGGATAGAAATTGGTGATGAAATCAAAGCTGAATTCGTGGGGTCCGTGTCCGATCATAACGGCATTGGCGTAAGCGCCGCTGAGAAATTCATCGCGGATCTTAAGGTCGTCGTAGATGTCTTGCACGGAGGTTTGGCGCGCGGCGGCACCGGCGTGGCCGCCCATCGCATCGCCGGTTGGCAAGGCGTTGTCGTTCGGGTCGCGCGGAGCGTCATTTGTGGCTCGCAGGCTGGGTCCTGTGGGGCCGCTAGCGGACGAACCGCCCCCAGCCGCGCTATCGCCATGCGCCCCAGAGCTGGGATTCGTCTGGGGACCGCTCTCCGCGGTGGGCCGCTGATCGGGGTTTGTTTCCGTCAGCGGTTGAGTGTCGGGAGAGTCGGCCGCGTGCGGACTGTGTCCACTGCCCGATTTGCCGGAGCTGGTTTGGCTGGAGGAACGAGCGGTGCCGGTGTGCGGCAGTTCTCCCCAGCGGTTGCGATAGAGTTCGATGTTGCGCTGCATGGCATCGACCAGTTGCGGCAGTACGTAGTGCGGCATGACAACCCGCGCCACGATCTGGTGGGGGCGCCCCAAATTCTGGACGAAATCCAGAATGAATTCGCTCTGGGCGGTCATGACGATGACGCCCGTACTGAACGCACCGCCGGCCACATGCTCGGGAACGCGAGCTCGAATCGGTTGCTCGGCCGGGTCGGGACGGTCTTCAAAATGGTGGTTGGCCATGGAGTTCTACTGGATTCGCTTGAAATAATTTAGTCGGGCTGTGACCGGGTGAAATGCTAGGGCTGGCCGCTCATCCCACATCGGCGGTTTGTCTTGAGGTAGACTAGGTTTGTTTTTGTAACTATTCATCATAGCGTTTTTGAAAGTGGTTTGTATGCACAGCGTGGCCGGCAGGGGTAAGTGGGACTGGCAAAGCAGTAATGGACCAAGTGCTGGCAGCCTGCTGCCGGCGGTGGCAGCTTGGCTCCACAGGCGCGAGTTGCCAGACGGTAAGCCTGGCAGCCAAGCCGGCCCAGCAGGGCGCACTAAGTTGCCTGGCAATTTGGGGAGGGCCCTGCAGGTGGGTTGCATTTGCTGCGGGCTGCTCGCTGGCCTGGTTTGTCCCGAGCGGGCGTCGGGGCAGGGGGCAGGCGATTTGCAGGTTCAGTCCGAGCGGGAGGCAGCGGCGAATTACACGCCGGTTGTCGTGTCCGACCAAGCCCGCGCGATCCATCAGCGAAGCTTTGTCTTTGACGGACACAACGATCTACCGTGGGAGATCCGCGAACGGGGTTCACGCTCCTTTGATAAACTGGATATCTCGCAAGCTCAGCCGCAGCTTCACACCGACATTCCGCGTTTGCGGCAAGGGGGCGTGGGAGCCCAGTTCTGGTCCGTGTATGTCCCCGCCTATACCGCCGCCTCGGGGCTCGCTCATCAAATGACGCTGGAGCAGATCGAGATCGTGCAAGCCATGCTGGCGAAGTATCCGGAAACGTTCGAATTGGCACTGAACAGCGACGATGTGCTGCGGATTCGCGCCCAAGGCAAGATCGCATCACTGATCGGCGTCGAAGGGGGCCACGCCATCGACAACTCTTTGGAAAAGCTGCGACGACTCTTCGACCTGGGGACGCGCTATATGACGCTTACCCACAGCGACTCTCTCGACTGGGCCGATTCGTGCAGCGACGTCTCCAAAGCGGGCGGGCTGAGTGAGTTCGGTGTGGCGGTGGTGCATGAGATGAACCGACTGGGCATGATGGTCGACATCTCTCACGTGTCTCCTGAAACGATGCAAGCCGCCCTGGATGCGAGCCATGCGCCGGTCATCTTCTCGCACTCCTCGTCGCGCAGTGTGGCCGATCATCCGCGAAATGTCCCCGATGACATCCTGGCCCAATTGCCCGCCGATGGCGGAGTAGTCATGGTGAACTTTTATTCGGGATTTGTGGTTCCCGAGTCGGCCAAGAATACTCGCACCATGTTCGAACAGATGCGCCACCTGCGCGAGAAATACGGCGACGATACGGCAGCCATCACTCGCGAGTCGGCCGCCTTCCGCGCCAAATATCCCGTCATGCGCGGCAGCGTTCAGGATGTGGCAGACCACGTCGATCGCATCGTCGAGATTGCTGGCATCGAGCATGTCGGCATCGGCAGCGATTTCGATGGGATTGGCGTCGTTCCGCGTCAGCTAGAGGACGTGTCGATGTATCCAGTGCTAACTCAAGTGCTGCTCGATCGCGGCTACTCAGAGCAGGACATTCACAAGATCATGAGCGAGAACATCTTGCGTGTCATGCAGCAGGTCGAGGCGGTCGCCAAAGAACTGCAAGCTGCTCAGTAGGTCGCAGCGATGAACGCTAGGTTGCAGCGATGAACGCTCAGAAAAGGCAAGCGTACTCGGTATTTTCTAAGGTTGGTTCTTAGCTGCGCAAGTAGTCGGGCAGCGGGCGGACCTTGCCCTGCCTGTCAACACAAGCGATCGTGCTAGTGCCGGTGACGATCAGCTCGGATTTTTCATCACCCGCCGCCGGGCTCGACTTGGCGGCGGTGTCGGCCAACCGAATTAGCTCATAGGCATGATAGATGCGAACTCCGCGACTGCGGACGACGCGTGTGGTGAGTTCCAGCAGGTCGTCGAACACGGCAGCTCCCAGGTATTTAGCATTCATTTCGACCACCACCAGCATCAGTCCATTGGCTTCGAACTCGCGGTAGCTGTAACCGTGAGCACGCATTAATTCAACGCGACCACGTTCAAAGTAGTTCAGGTACTGCGCATGATGCACGTGTCCTTGGCCATCGGTTTCGTTGTAGTTGACGCGTATCGTGATGCTGTCTTGAATGTTCAATGCTGAAGCACCCCTGTCAAACAAGCGGTTAGAGGCCATGGCCGGATTGTAAAGAGTGTAAACTGTCGGTTGGTATTTCATAGCGGATTATTGATACTACATAGCGCTGCTTAGCGGCGCGACTGACCAAGGTCGTTTTTTTATAGGTGAGGAAGCCATGAGTTTCGGTGAAGGTGTGGTGACTGACTTTAAGACGGCACGCGGCAAGGGCTATCCTACGATTCGTCAGTTTACGGTTTTCTTGGAGAATCGTGTGGGCCAATTGTTGGAGGTGGTGCGCCGCTTCGAGGGGACCGGTATCAGCATTGTGGCCTTGTCGCTCAACGATTCGGCTGAGTGTTCCTTCGTGAGGTTTCTGATTAGCCATCCGGAGCGCGGGCGCGAGATTCTCGAGCGGGCGGGTCTGGCGATTATCGAGAGCGATTTGATCGGGCTGGAGCTGCCCGATGACCCGCAACCGCTATTGCAGATTTGCTCGGCGCTGCTGCAGGCGGAGATCAATATTATTCAAGCCTATCCGCTGCTGTCGCGGCGAGCTTCGCCGGCAGCGGTGGCGCTGATGGTCGACAACACCGAGCTCGCTCAGGAAGTGCTCGGCAAGCAGGGCTTCCAGATGCTCAGCGAAGACGATCTGCTGTCGTCGCAGTAGCTCCCCGCGGCCTCGGTTGGACAGCCGAGTCATGGCTCCAACTGGGGGCCTAGCCGCTAGCC
>JBEBXX010000042.1:0-9166 GCA_040391435.1 Aureliella helgolandensis
CTCGACTCTCCGCGTCCAACGTGGCTGGTCGGAATGCCGACGCGGAGCGTCGAGCCACATTGACGAAGCATGGGTTGTAGGTCTCACGGCCTGAGGCCGACCATGACCGTCAGGTCGATGGTGCGTCCGTTGCGAACGACGGTGAGTTTAGCGACTGTGCCGATCGCATGGCCTGCGATTTGGCGGACCAGACCAACCGGCCCCGTTACGGGTTGGCCTTGAAAAACGGTGCAAATATCGGCTACCTGCACGCCCGCTTGGCGGGCCGGTGCTGTGGCGTCAGAGTTCAATGACTCGACATAGGCTCCCGAGGGATGCGGCAATCCCGCCATGGCCGCGCGCGCTGGACTGACAACTCCCAATTGCACGCCGATCCAACCACGCGGGACTGTCCCTCGCTCAAGCAACTGGTCGAGCACCTGCTTGGCGGCGTGGCTGGGCAACGCAAAGCTAATCCCAGAATTGCTTGAATCCGACGTAGCTGTATTAATACCCACGACCTTTCCACGCGCGTCTAGCAGGGGGCCGCCACTACTGCCTGGGTTGATGGCGGCATCGGTCTGCAGAAAATCTTGAAAGGGACTATCCAGCAAAGTCGGACGATTGGCCGAACTGATAATGCCCATGCTGACACTCTGGTCCAATCCGAAGGGGCTGCCAATCGCCCATACCAAGTGCCCCGCAGACATCCGCCGGCTATCTCCCAGGCCGAGGGCTGGCAGGTTCAAGTCGGCTACATGAAGCAGCGCCAAGTCAGTTAGCGGATCGTGACCGACGACCTGGGCTGGATGTGTCTGGTGGTCGACGCCGCGAATCGTCACCATCTCTGCACCGCGGATGACATGGTAGTTGGTCAGCACATGGCCCTGGCTATCGACCACAAACCCGGCACCGACCGTCTCGGAAGGCAAGCTGCCAAAGTAGAGCTCTAGGTCATCGCTCGGCGCGGAGCGTCCCTTGAGGCCGCTCTCCACGCGCACGACTGAACGGGCCGCCTGGGAAGCTAACTCAGCGGAAGCCGTCGAGATGTCGTCAAGCGTTATGCCCTCCGCTGGCAAGCGCGTGGAGAATGGGGGCAAGTCGACGTTGGCTACAGGCGACTCCCGACGGCTCTGCTCGACAGTCGGCAAAGCGGCACTGGGGCGAGACCACATCAGCGACAGCAATGCGATGAGAATCGAAAGGCCAGCCACGATCTCTGCCCGGTTTGGGCGCAGCGTTCGCCCAGGCTGACGAGGACTGGGAGCGGCGGGACGCGAAGCTGGTGCGCTCATGGTGCTTTCTGATGGGACACTAATGTGGACGAGTCGCCCAACGCGACTCGCCGGGCGTCACGTAGCACGAGGGGCAATTCGATCACGTCGAGCAAGTCCGTGGGACCGGCCGTGGGAAACTGAGCGACGCTACCGATCAGCGATTGGCGCGTTACTTGATTGCGAACTTGCAGAACCAACTCGTTCCAGTCTAGCGCCCCATTGCGATTGGTATCTTGAAAGTCCTGCAGCGTTGCTTGTAGAGCGGAGGTGAACAAACTCGCTTGTGCACCACGGTACTCTGCGGCCAGTTGGTTTCCCTCGGAGGCCGTGAGGGTCAACACCATGTCCCCTTGTAAACTGCGCACGGCTGTTTTGAGGTTGTCGCTAGCCAGCGGTTGAATTGCGCCGCTGTGGCATGTATCGAGTATGGCGATCTTGCGACACGGGACATCTACCCAGCTCATCAATTCCTTGAAGCTCAAACAGTCGCGGTAGTTGTGGCGTACCAGGTCGCTGTAGCGCGCGTTGGCCGTGACAAAATAGTATTGATCCGTGGCCTGATCGACTAGCCCATGGCCGGAGATGAACAGCACGATCAGATCGTCGGGCTGAGCATTGCGAAGCTGATCGTCGAGCTGGCTCGTCGTGCTCCGCCACACATTGGGAGTCACGCTGGAATCGGTCAACGACAATGGTAGCACATCGTAAGCCGAGCCCGCTTGGGCGAGTAGAGTCTCCATGATTGCCTGGGCGTTGGCGGCGCCCGAGGTGAGGCTCGGAATCCGGCTATCGCGATAATGGCTGACACCCGCCGTTAGCAGGAATAATTTCGGTTTGCGAGGAGGGCTGGGATCTAGCTGGTGGGTGAACCGCAGTGTGTCGGACCCGACAAGATTATCGCGGGTCGCGCACAAGACTTGGATCTGCAGGTGCTTGTCCGATGGCAAGTGCGCCTGCCAGCTCAGCTCGATCCGCTGGCTCCCATCTTCAAGTTTTACGCAGGCATCTTGCTTTAGATGTGTGGCGACAACGCCACTCACAAAAGCTTTGCTGCTAACAAGCTGTTGGCCGCTGCCGATGATCACCGCCGCGCGGATCAATGCCTGCCTCCCTGTCAGCACTTGCCCGGCGGCGGGAGACAAGATTTTGACTTGTGGCTGAACGGCCAGGGCATTCTGCAGCACGTCGCCGAAACGAAGCCGTTGATTGCCCACCAGTTCCGCAGCTTGCTCGATGCTCCCCGCAGTCAACAGGTGTCGCAACAAATCGGGCCGCTCCAGGACTGCCTGGAAACGATCAGCGCGGTAGAAGTCAGGCTCTTTCTCGAGACCGCGGTTGATCTGCCAACCAAACAAACTATTGCCGTTGAAGGATGCGTCGTAATAGCCCGAGGGGGTCCAGACGGCCCACTGGCGATCGGCGGCAATAACCTGCGAGGCGATCTCGCGCCAGTGTGCGTACGACTGAAAACCGGGTACCTCCACTCCCGCGCGTTCGAAGATAAACCGCACGGCCAAGTCGTAGCGCGGTTGATTGAGGAAGGCTATGATCTCGTCGGGCTGGACGACGGTGGTCCGGCGCAGCGTCCCGTCGGCTTGGTGTGATTCGTAGGAGATTTCGCGCAGTCGATCCCCCGGCCGCATGCCTTTAACAAATAGCGGGCTGGTGAAATGTGGATGCTCAGCTACCGCTTGGCCATCCGAGATCGTGAAGTCAAACCCCCAATTGGATCGCGATGCGCTGGGTACTTCCGGCGGATCAAGTCGTAAGGCATCGATACCCGTGAGTGGCCAGACGCGTATGGTGCAGTCCTGAGCGCAGCTAATGAGGTATCGCCCGTCGGGCGCACTGTCCAGCGAGAGCACTGCCCCTTCGTGCCCGCCGAAGACGCGCTTCAAAGGGCAGATATCCTGCCCGCTGGGTGGCAGCCCAAAAACCCAGATGTCGTTCTGTCCACTGAGACTGACAGCTATAGCCGCCACTTCAGATGTGGAGTTTTTAAGCCAGGCTACGTGTTGCACGCGACTATTGGGCCGAGTCCGGTAGTGGGCGTCCAATTCGAGTCGGCCGACGCGCCGCTTGCCGCGCAGGATCCAGTCTTGTGGTTTAGCGTCCGGAGCGTCTCTCTGCGATGACAACGACCACTCCCCCATGGCAAATTGCTGCGCCGGGTCGCAGGCTGTATTCCAAGTGATATCCGTGGTTTCGAGCCATTGCATGGACTGTCCATCAAAGGCGGTCTGGCTGCCGTCGAGACTAAACTTCCAGCGATAGGGTAGTTCGGCGGCAAAGGTGACCTGGCTAGCCAGCGCAATTTTCTCGCGGGTGGGAATCGTTTCCGGTAGTTGTTCCTGCTCAGTAGGCACGACTTCGATGTGGCGTCCGTTGCCGATAAGTAACGCTTGGGCGTCGTGCGAAAAATCGATGCCATAAATCGCTGCCGGCCGATGTAGTTCGCGGACCAGCGTCGGCACACTCCCAGAGTTAAGCTTCCATAGATGGATGATGCTCTCATCGGATTTCACGCTATTGGCGGCGGCGGCTAGAAAGCGCCCGTCGCGAGAAAACGCTAGGGCTTCGAAGCGAAAGCCTCGAAGACTGGCCACAGCCTTCAAGGCGAGTTGTCCCTGAGGATTCCAGAGATACAGAAAACCCATCTCGTCCCCAGCGGCCACATATTGGTCCTGGGGAGCAATTTCAAGGCAGGTCACCGTGTCTCCAGAGTTGTTGCGGATGGCCGGTTCGAGCTCCGCGGCCGTATAACTCTTTCCCTGGCTGGAGCGGTAGTGTTCGGCCACCAATTGCAATGCCTGAGCAAACGCTTGAGGACTCTGGGGAGCTGCTGTGCGCTGCAGTTGTTTGATGATTGCTCCACTGTCGATGTCGGTAAAGTCGATCGTCCACGCGGCTGCCTCTGTGGCTGCTACCAGATTACCACCGAAGGAAATATCGACGGGAGCGTAGTTGAATTTTTGGCTGGCAAGTGGCTTGCGCAGCCAACGATGTTGCCAAGTTCCCCGGTTGGGGTCTTGCTGCCAGAGGCTGATGCCATGTTTTTGGTCCATCGTGATCAGCCGCCGAGATGGATTTTCTGCCACCATTTTCATTTTCAAAATTGGGGCATGAGGTCCGTGGTCTGCATCGACCAGCGGAGCCAGCCAAGCGTCCGTTTTTGTATTGATGTTGACGATCTCTCCCTGTTGTCCGTCGGCGCCTGCGCCGGCGATCCACAGGTCGTCCCCCTGGCTGATCAGACATAGAATTGTGCCGAGCTCGGCGCGCTGCACTTGCCAGCGGTAGAGCGCGTGGTGCTGCCACTCCGCACCCAGCGATCCTCCCGCCGCGTCGGGCATTCGCTTCCAATGATGGACAACCTTGTCCTCGCCCGCGGTGAATAGATTGTTGCCTGAGGCATCGAGCTGCAGCACGCGGATGGGGGCCGTATGTTCGGCTTCGACCAGGCGCAGCCACGGGGTGCGATCGCGACTCTCCGCCAAGAGCTGCGATAGGGAATCCTGAGGGGCTGGCGTGGCCGCAGCGGCGGGAGATCTGTCCTGTGCCGGCAACTGCGATTCGCTAGGAAGAGTTGCTTCGGCGACGGCAGCGGCCGCGCCGGGCAATGCAGACTCGCTGGGAAGCGCTCGCTCTGCAGCTCGATTTTCAGAGGCGGCGTCTTCAGGGGCACTGTCTTCAGGGGCACTGTCTTCAGGGGCACTGTCTTCAGGGTCAGCATTTGGAGCCCGCCTGTCCGATGGCGAAGTGTAATAGTACGCTGGCAAGGAGGACTCAGAGGGCCGCGCTTGCGCACTCGGAGCCTGCGCACACACCCTGTGTGGCCAGTGGGCCTGCGCGACTGCAAGCAGTCCAATCAAGCCAGCGGTACAGGCTATGTGCAGTTTGACCGATCGCGGCATGGAAACCTCTAGAGGGATGCAGGCTGGTGGGAAGCGCCTAATATCCGTTGTCGGACGCTCGTCGAGAGAGTTGCGTCCAGCCACGAGATTTAGCTAAAGTGACCCAATGGCAGTTTAGCAAATTGTGAAAACGGCTTGGAAAACAGGCAACATCTCAGCGAACCGCTCGACAATGCTTATTGACTGTTGGAATGTTTCAACTAGGAATACGAGCATGCGATTGCCAAGTGTGTTTTGGGCTACCCTGTTTTGTGCGCTCTTCGCACAAGTGGCTCCATTATTGCCCGCGCACGCTGGAGAACCGAATCCAGCCATCGGAGACGCGCTACGTAGTTTGTTCAATCCTGGCTCGGCCCCGGATGCCAATACGATGGGCCTGCTGCAGCGGGTGAACTTTATCGATCGTGTCGCCGGTAAAAACGCACGCTTGGAAATTGTGTTTGTCATCGACGCGACCGAGAGCATGCAGGATCAGTTGCAGGGCATCCAGCAGCGACTGCAAGACATGCTAGCCGACATCCGCAGAGTCGCCGGGGATGAGGTCTATGTGCAGATCGTGCTCTACCGCGATTCGGGAGCACCCAGCGGCGTGATCTCCTGGCCACTGGGCAAACAAGGCTTCCTGCGCGAGCCGCAGGCGATACAGGACGGGCTGGTTGGATTGGTCGCCGAATCGGGAGCACCCTACTTTCACGAAGCTGTCGACCAGGGAATTTATGCAGCCCTTAACGACGTACCATGGTCGACCGCCGCCCAAGTCAAACGCTGGATCGTGCTGATGGGCGACGCCCCTCCGCTCGATCGTGGCTTTCACGAGCCGGAAAATGGTGCTGAGCGAAAATATTCCACCGAGCAGTTGGTGCAGCGCGCGCAGCAGTCAGGCATAGAGATCAATGCAATTGTGTGTCCCACGCGAGTCCAAGATGCAGCCATCTATCAGGAAGTGGTGGGATTGACTCGCTACTTTTTTGGTGAATTGACCAGCCAGACTGGCGGCTGGATGTTGGACCTTTCCGATCCAAAATTGTTAGAGAGCGTCGCCACGGCTTCGCGCAGCGCCGTCTCCGACTTCATTCAGATCGCGCCGATTACCCGAGCTGAACTCGCAGAGCTGCGCGCTCAGGCCAATACGCAACAAACGCCGCTTGCTCCCGGCCAACGCATACGTGTGGCTGTCATGCCACACCTAAAACTGGAGGAGATGAATTTTTCGCGGCGCGATCCCGCCGTGCGATTCGCTGATGAAATGCGCTCTCAGCTAGAGACCGTTGGATTGGATGTAGAGGTGGTGAGCAACTTCGAACTGGAACGCACATTTTACAAGATCAAAACGCAGGCTATGAGTCGTGAAGCGGCGCTGCAACAGGTTGGTCTTGGCGTCGCTGCCGACTATGTATTCTGGGGAGTTCTTATGGCGGGCTCTCCCGGCAAGGTCGATTCAGGAATCTTGGATACCAAGTCGGGAAAGTTTATCGTATCGATTCCGGGAGGCGTCGAGGCGCAGTTTCCAGTGCGAGCCACGCTCTGTTCGACGGTATTAGATGCTTTGGCCCAAGCTTCAAAGCAGTCGGGCAATCCACTTCAGCTAGCCCGCGTGCAACGACGTTTTCAGACGCGGCTGGTGGCCAGCAGCGAAGAGGTGGAACGCTTGACGCTCAGTGCCCGCGGCCGCATCGCCGATGTAATGCAGATGGAACTAGACCACGCGCAAAGCCAGCCACTGTGGGCTGAGGCACAGGCGGACTTGGAAGCGGCTTTTAAATTGGCACCGGATAATCCGCTTGTCAACTCGCTGTTGGCCAATGTGTATTTCGGACAATTCCAGATCCTGCAGGCCAAGGGCGATCGAGCCGCAGCCGATAAGCGGCGACAGGCTAATCAGTTTGCTGGCGAAGCCAAAAAGCAGGCGGGCCTGGTGCTTGAGTCCGACCGATTGGAAATCGAAGCCGATTTCAATTTCTATCGCAACAATTTTAACGAGGCCGCCGGGCTGTACGAACAGATCGTCCAGCGGGCCGATACACTAGCGCATGTCGAACGAGCGCGGTGGATGTTGGCAGGTATATACGCGGGGGACTGGGGAATCGACAAGCTCCAAAGCGATTTGGTCGATGCTGGAAAAGCGCGGCAGCAAATTGTGCAGCTCTTGGCCTTTTTCGAAGACAGCCCTCATGCGCGGTTGCTAGCGAGATATCTATTATGGGATGAATCCAGCGGTAGCACCCTCAGCCCTAACCTGCCACGGACTCACGTAGAACTGGTCGCTGAATAGTAATCCACCATAGTCGCCCGGCCGCTCCGTCGGTCGGAATTGACTGTGCGAACCGGCGGAACTGCACTACCCACTTCAACCGGCTTGGGGGCGTGCGGGCTGGATGCTGGGCAGCGGACGATTCTGCAACAAGTGCGCCTCGTAGACCATTTGGCACTCGTAGAAATTCCAAATCAAAACAGTTGCATCGGAAAAAGCAACGATTAGCTGGCCGTCGACAAATTGAATTTGGATTACCTCCTCGAGGTAGTCCTGCGACATCAGTTCGAAATCGATTTGCGGGTGGCTGAGCTTCGTCAAACGCACTTCGCCATAGGAGGTGCCGCGTGCGAGCCACTGACCTGAAGCGTCAAAGGCCAAGGCGGAAATGGATGGCCCTTGCGTGGCTTGGCCGACGAGACCTTGGAAGCTGGCCGAGCCATCGGGCTGTAGCTGCCATAATTCTGTAGCAGGAGTATCGACGCTTGTGTCTGGCCCGACCGCCAGTAGCGCGGTGCTTTGATCGACGGACAGGCGCGTGGCCAACGTGCGAACGGACCGACCGCTGGCGGCAATGAGGGTTTCAGAAGCGGCAGCCTGCGGATAACTGACGTGCGCTGAGTTGTCATCGGTCGACAACCGCATGACCGCCAAGCCGGAAGCGTGGGCGGGTGACTTGCCACCGACAATCACCAAACATTCGGATCCAAGGCGTAGGCAAGTACAGCAATAGGCTTCCATATCCGAATCGACTAAGGCTGTGGCTGGAGCATCGACCCCATCCAGTCTTACCAAGATGCCCGTGCCCGACTTTTCGATCTCCTCGAAGACAGTTCCCCAGACCCCTGCAGGATCAATACCCAGCAACGGACTAATAATTTGAGCGCGTGCGGTCGGCAATGCCACGCGCTCAGATCTGCCATCCCGCAACATGAGCAGCGAGCTCTCGCCGGTACCATCATCGTCGCTAGCAGAAAGCGCAATCCCTGTAAGCGGACTGGAAGCCACTTGGAGAACAGCAGTGGCGATCTGCTCCATCTTACGCGACTCTAAACTCAGCCTCCACAAATTTGTCTGCAGATCGATAATCAACAACTGCGATTCGTCCAGCCAATGCACCGACGCGACAGGCACATCCAGCGGCAGAGGGATCGACGTGTCGTGCAGATCGCCTGCCAGTTCTACAAGCGACCGACCGTCGCCTCCCAGGATCAGGGCTCGCAAAGTTTCAGGATGGACAGCGATAAGCTGCTTGAGTCTTCGTCGATGAATCTGAGGATAGACTTGTTCACGGAGGGTGTCGTCTTGAAATCCCATTCTGCGTGGGGCGGGGACCTCCGCTGGAAAGTCATTGGCCAGCGCAGCGAGATAGAGCTTGGTGGCTTGAGCTAGCTGTGCAGGCGGGGCGTCTGGCCTCTGCAATAGCGACATCGCCTCCGAGAAATACTGTCTGCCTGTTTTCGAAGGAGGCACACGAGCGGCCGGTGGAGCGGGTGGGGCCGGTGGAGTCGGGCGTTCGTAGAGAGCCCACGCGGCCACTGCCAACCCAAGGCAACCCACGGCGAGTGCGGTGAATTTCAACCATCCGTAGCCTTTGGCAACTGGCGCGGTGCCGAGCATCGCCGCTCGCAATGCATCGACCATGGCGACGTTGGAGCTAAACCGCTTGTCGGGATTAACGGAACAGGCGCGACGGATTACGCGTTCCTCAGCCGGAGACAAGCCTTCCAATTTTAATTGACCGG
>JBEBXX010000043.1:0-9095 GCA_040391435.1 Aureliella helgolandensis
TGGATGCGTTCCAATGTCTACTACCTCACCCAGTTTGGCACCACTTGGCCTCGGCGGTATCGCTTCGCTATACGCCGATCGCTTCGTTACAGGCCGTCCGCGCACGACCAGCAGCATTGTCATCCCAGCCCGTTTGGCTTCGACGCGTTTGCCCGAAAAGCTGTTGCTGCGCGAGACCGGTAAGACCGTGCTCCAGCATACTTTTGAAGCAGCTTCCGCGGCCGTCCGCCCGGCCGGTATTATCGTCGCCGTCGATTGCCAACGGCTGATGCAAGAAGTGCATGCCTTTGGCGGCCAGTGCGTGATGACGGACGTCAATTTGCAAAGCGGCACGGATCGAGTAGCCGCGGTGGCTGCCCAGACGCCCGGTGTCGACATCTTCGTCAACGTGCAAGGCGACGAGCCGGAGATTTCTGCCGAGGCGATTGACCTAGTTACCGAACTGCTGGAGAGCCGTCCCGGAGCTCAAGTAGCTACGCTGGCCGCCCCTATCCGCCAGCGCGAACGGTTGGAAGATCCCGCCTGTGTCAAGGTTGTACGCGATGCACAGCAGCGGGCCCTGTACTTCAGCCGCAGCCCAATCCCGCACGCTCGCAGTTGGGATGCAACTCTATTGCAGAGCAACCCACCTGTGTTTCTGCAGCACATTGGATTGTACGCCAACCGCCGTGAAATTCTGTTGCAGTTGAACTCCTTGCCAGCCAGTCCCTTGGAGCAGATTGAAAAACTAGAACAACTGCGTTTCTTGCAAGCCGGCTGTGAAGTCCTGGTGGGTCTCATCGAGCACGCTCCTAAGGGGATCGACACCCCAGCGGACTACCGCAATTTTGTCCAGCGGCACTCTGCTAGCCTCACGCGCTAGCGTAGGGCTCCCTGCTAGCCTCACGCGCTAGCGTAGGGCTCCTAACGTACGGCCCACAGACGCACGCCCTGCCGCACGATTCGATGATCCAACGCGACACTGCCAAAACTGAAAACCAGTTCACATTTGCGGTGATGTTTTGCAGCGGACGGTGATGTGCGACGAGACCCCACGCTAGCGCGTCGGGCTAGCGGGCCGCTCAATGTCACTGCGTGCGTTTTGGCCTGCGGCTTAGCGTCCAGCAAGCTACAATACTTCGGGAACGTATGGCGTACTACAAACTGAAGACTTACTCCTGTGATTGCTAAGCTGATTTAATGAGCACCCCTGCTACTCCTGGCCCGGCGGGCGACGTATCGCTGACCGATTTCCAAGCCAAAATCCGCGACATGTACTATGAAAAAGATGTCCAGCGCGGCGTAGATGGCACCTTCATGTGGCTCATGGAAGAGGTGGGAGAACTCGCCTCTGCACTGCGACAGGGTTCGCCCGAAGAGCTCGCCGCGGAATTTGCCGATGTGATCGCCTGGCTCGCCACTATTGCCAACGTGGCAGGGATCGACTTGGGACAAGCCATCACCGACAAATACGGCAGCGGCTGCCCGGGCTGTGGACGGCTGGTCTGCACCTGCCCCATGCAAGAGAAGCCCTAATGATCCGTCGTAGTGAGCGAGTTACATTTGCCGGTGGCAGTGGCTTCGAACTGGCCGGTATCGTCGATGTCCCCGATACCCAGCCCCTGGGCACCGCTGTGTTTACGCATTGCTTTACGTGCAATAAGGACCTCAAAGCGATCGTGCGCATTTCGCGTGGCTTGGCGGCCGCGGGCTTCCGCGTGCTGCGCTACGATATGACCGGGCTGGGGGGCAGCCGTGGGGATTTCTCGCACACCAACTTCACCAGCAATCGCGAGGACTTGTTAGCCGCTTGTGACTTCATGTCGCAGACCTATGCGGCTCCCGATTTTCTGATCGGGCATAGTTTTGGCGGGGCCTGCAGTTTGTCACTGGCGCAAGCGGTCGGCAGCGTCCGCGGTGTCGTCGCTGTAGCAGCCCCCAGCGACACAGCTCATTTGGCCGATCTACTTGAGCGAATGAATCCACAGATTGCCACTCAGGGAAGTGGCCGTGTCAACATCGGCGGCCAGGACTTCCATATTTACGATCACATGCTAGACGACTTTCGCAGTTTCAACCTGCATGCCACGCTACGGCAGACCACTAAACCCGCCCTATTATTCCATAGCCCCGTCGATCAGACGCTCGGCTTCGAACATGTCCTACGTCTATTTGCTTTGCTGACTCAGCGCAGCGGCCAAGACCCTGATCCGTCGCCAGCCAGCCTCATCTGTCTGCCCGGTGCCGACCATCTGCTCATGCGAAATCCCGCCGATATCGAATTTGTTACCGCCTCCACCGCCGCTTGGTTTCAGCGTCTGCTGGCTGACTAACGCATCAGATGCGATAGTCGCGGCCAGCGCAGGCGACGGCACGGCCCAACTCTTTCACTCTAACAAGCAGTAACCACAGCACCAGTAGCTAGCGGCGAGACGCCACAGAGCACCGGCCTGCGTCTCCTCGTCGCGGAAGCCACTTGCCACTCGACGCGCGCAGATTTTCTATCCATACATCTTCTAACCTTTGTGGAGCAGTTACCAGCCCGTGCTCACAAGATAGCAGCTCGCGGCTCCTCGGCGCGGAAGCCGAGATTGCCGTAGCGATGGTAGTCGATGCACACGCTCTGCTCGCGGACGTACCACAACAATTCAATGCGTCCCAGTGGACTGACCGGCGTCTCTGCCACATACACAAACTGCTGCGTGGCTGCTTGCCGGACCAGCGCACACACTTGGCCTGGCCGAGCATAGCGCACGCGATCGACCTGCCCTGCACCGATCGCCTGTGCGAGCTCTTCGTCCGTCTCTTGGACGAGCTCCATATCGCCGGCCCAACCCTGAGTCAACTCGTCAAACACATCGATCATCTGCTCGGGCACTTCGTTCGCAAAGCTCAACGTGGCTCGGCCTCCGACTGCCACGACAGCGACGGCGCGGACCGCTACATCCAACCACGTGTCCTGCGGACAGACTCGGATGCGGATATGTGTCATCGGCAGATAACGCCGCAGATTGTCTTGACCCAGCAAGCGCAGCGTGTCGTGGGCAGGACGAATTTCCGTGATGGCAAAGCGATCGTAGTCCACAATGGCTGCTAGCAGCTTCTGCCAATCGACGTCGTCCAGTTGACGGCGTAGGTGCTTTACCGCGCGACCACTCTGCCCGTGCAGTTGTTGATAGAAGTCCGACAGGGGCTCCAGCTCGGGTGCCTGCGGTCCCTCGCTTGGCACATCGTTGGCCGGCGAAATTTCAAAAGCGGCTTCATTCAAAGGAGGTTCGTCGAGCGTCGCGAAGTGCATCAGTGGTACGACATAGTTGGGCCCACCCGCTTTGATGCCTGGCCCAAAGGCACTTTTTCCCGCACCGCCAAAAGGCTGCCGCAGTACGACTGCGCCGGTGGTCGATCGATTCACATAAAGATTGCCCGCTTGCACGCGAGCCACCCACTCTTGCTGCTCGCGGTCATCCAAGCTCTCTAGACCACTGGTCAGTCCGTAGCCAGTGCGGTGGACCATATCGATAGCCTCATGCAGATGGCGATAGGGGAGCACAGCTAGTAGCGGACCGAACAGTTCGGTGGTATGCGTGAAGCCACCGACGGGCACGTCCCACTTGACACCCGGTGAATACAGATTGGGATTTTCACCCATCTGCTGCGGCTTCAGACCCCAGGTTTCCCCCGCTTCCAACTGAGTCATTCCGCGCAGCAGCGCGCCGCTGGGCACGCGGATGAGTGGTCCCATTTTGGTCTTCAAATCCCAAGCGGAACCGACGGTCAGACTTTGTATCCCATCGATCAAGCTCGCGCGGAAACCCGCATCGTGATAGACCTCGTCTTCGAGCAGCAGCAAGCTGGTCGCGCTGCACTTCTGCCCTGCGTGTGAAAAAGCCGAATGCAGTACGTTCTTAATTGCAAGCTCACGATCGCTCAGGCTCGATACGATCGTGGCATTCTTGCCGCCGGTCTCGGCTAATAGATGTAGCTCGGGATACTGCGCAAGGATCTTCTGTGCGGTTTGCGTGCCGCCAGTCAGAATTGCTGCGCCTAGCTGTGGCGAACAGAGCAGCGCTTGGCTTGCTAGGCTGCCGCTACACGCGATGAACTGCAGCGCTTCGCGAGGTACGCCAGCTTGCCAGAAACATTCGCATAGTATGCGAGCGGGTAACACGGTATCGGAAGCGGGCTTGAGGATGACCGTATTGCCAGCGGCCAAGCTCGCCGCCACACCGCCACAGGGAATGGCAATCGGGAAATTCCAGGGGCTGATGACCACCACCGCTCCCACTGGTCGCGCGCAACTGCGCACATCTTGCTGTAGTTCCAGCGCAGCGGCCGCGTAGAATTCTACAAAGTCGATGGCTTCGGAGACCTCGGGGTCGCTTTCGGCAATCGTCTTGCCCCCCTCAGCCATGGCGGCGCCGATTAAATCCGCTCGCCGCACGCGGATCTGCTGGGCTGCTCGCCGGAGCAATTCGTAGCGATCCCCGGCAGTCATGCGTCGCCACTGAGCTGGATCGTCGTGAGCGCACGCGACAGCTTGAGCGATCTGCGCCGCGGTAGCTTGCCGAACACGAGCCACCACCACGCCTGGTCGCGATGGATCGCACGACTGGCTTAACACGCCACCACCGCCGCGGCTACCGTCGACATCAGCGTCGACATCAGCGTCGATATCAGCGTCGATATCACCGCCAGCGATCGATAGCGGCACGTGCGTAGCTCGCGAGTCGCAGCGAGAGTACCACTGGGCGACAATCTCCTCCGCCCAACTACAATTTTGCAGCAGTGAAAAATCCGTGTCGGGCTCGTTGACCAACCGGCTCCAATGCTCGGGAGCCGCCGGCTGCGCAGGCGGTTGTCGGCGATTTTGCGCCCGCCGTGGAGCCGCGGTGACACGCTCCATCTGATCGACCGACTCGAAGAAGATGCGCTCCATGCGCTGCCACTCTGGGCTATCGACCTCAATCTTAAACGCATGTCTTAAGAAATTGTCGGGGCCAGTGTTCTCATCCATGCGGCGAACCAAATACCCAATCGCATGAATGAAATCTGGCTGTTCGCAGGCCGGGGCATAGAGCAGCAAGTTGTCGACCATCTCATGCAGTGCCCGCCGCTGATGGTTAGCCATGCCTTCGAGCATCTCAAACTGCAGGTGGTCCAGCGGCAGCGCCATACCGAGCTGCGCCTGCTCATCGTGAACTCGATTGCCACAAGCGGCCAACACAATCGCAAAGGCCACATCGAAAAGATTGTGACTGGCGATTGCCAACCGCACGGCCTGTATATTCGCCGAGTGCATGCCGTAGCGGACCATGCGTTTGTAATTTGCATCGGTTTCTACTTTGGTTTTGTAAGGAGCTTGAGGCCAACCGCGCAGCGAGGCTTCCACGCGCTCCATCTCCATATTGGCACCTTTGACGATCCGAACGGTAATCGGGGATTTACCGCTGGCTACGCGAACCTGGGCCCACTCTGTCAATTCTTGTTGCACGCGAAAGCTATCGGGTACGTAGGCTTGCAGCGCGATCCCGGCCCGCACCTGCTCTAGGCCAGGACGGTCGAGGGTGTGCCTGAACACGTCGGCGGTCAGACGCAGATCGCGGTACTCCTCCATATCTAAGTAGACGAACTTGGGGACGCGCGTGCCATCTTGGCGCGTAAAAGTAACCGTCTGAGCGGCTTGGTATAACTGCTCCAGACGATCGCACAGGGTGTGCACTGTGGCATCGTGTGCGAGCGTCGAGATCTGCGAATAGAGCGTGGATATCTTAACTGAAATGCACTCAATCTCCGGCATTTGCAGTAGCGTCAAGTTCGCCTGCAAACGCCGCGTTGCCTCGCCCTCGCCCACAATCGACTCACCCAAAAGATTGACATTCATCCGCACGCTCGCAGCGCGACGCGCGCGCAAGTGCTCGCGCAACATGTCTGGCTCGGCCGGCAGAATAACGTTGGCCGTTTCCTGACGCATCTTTTCTTTTACTAGCGGTACAGCCACGCCGGGCAGATATTCTCCGAACGACTGAAAGCCGCGCAGCATCGTGCGCTCCAGGGGACTGAAGAAACGCGGAATTCCCTGCACGTCCAGAATGTGTACCAGTTGATCTGCAGCGCGGGCCGCGCGCTCGCTTCGAAAAGCTTGATCTGTCAACTGAGTCAAGATGGCTTTGTCGCGCGGGTAGCGCACCATTCGGTCCAGTTCGGCTTGCTGCCGACGTTCGGCCGGAGTCTGCAGTTGCTTGGCGCGTTGTTGCAGATGCCGCGCCAACTGGACGGCCACGCGGGCCACGCTGTGCATGTCCTGAGGATCGCAACTGTGCAAAGCGGAGCGTATGTACGAGAGGTCCATGATGTTGGGTGACCTTGTATGTCTCTAGCATTTCCTGGGCGCGACATCTCAACAAAAGCTGCCCGCCCATTGCTGATCCATCGCAAACTCTGCGGCTCACCCCGCGCGAGAGGCGGCCTGCCGGACTGACTTGTGCAATCTGAAACAATTTAGGCTATACGATTTGACCTAGCCATGCTGGCTGCGCCGACTAATCACCTACGACCGTTATTTCCGCGCATGCCACCACAGAAATTGCACTGGCTAGTCTAGCAATTCCAGCTTTGGCCAGCCATGATGTATTAATCAGCCGCTTTGGCGTTAGCCACGGTTACCAACTACCCTACGATCGATACTACAACTTCGCTGATGCTTTGCCCAACAGCATGCCCTTGCGTTTGTGACAACTTTAACCCCTGTGCTTGAGATCTCGAATTGCCTATTGCAGTAACTCCAACCGATGCCTTTGGCGTGCTTGAAACCAAGGGCTGGACCCCAGCCATGGTGGCCCTGGATGCTATGGAAAAGGCCGCCAGTGTGCGATTGTGGCAAGTCGAATTGAACGATTTCTCAGGAACTTGTATCAAGCTCCTAGGCCCCATCGACGCGGTCCGTGCAGCCATCGACGCAGGCTACGCGATCGCCCAGCAGATGCAGGGTGAGCCGGTCTGCACGGTTATTCCACGCATGAGCGACGGCGGCTTTCAAGGCATTCGCAGCCCAATTGAGTTCAGTCCCTTGATCCAACAGAACGTTGTCAAAGAGCTACCAACGGCAACTGGTTCGCCGTCTTCTATTTCTACTGAAACCACTTCCCAAACTGAGACTACCCACGTGAGTTCCGCACCGATTCAAGCGTTAGGTTTTATTGAAACACAAGGCTTCACGGCCGTCTTCGAAGCCATCGACACAGCTTGCAAAGCTGCTCAAGTCGAAGTCGTTGGCAAGGAGAAACTGGGCGGAGGCTATGTGACCATCGTCATTCGCGGCGACGTGGCTGCCGTGCGGGCAGCCGTCGATGCGGCCAAACCCAAAGTCGAAGGTCTAGGCAAGTTGATCGCCGCGCACGTCATTCCACGCCCGAGCGAATCGGTCATGGCGTTGCTGCCCAAGTAGAGCGGCTGGGCGACTTCCGCTCTCCATGGACGAGGCGAGGTTTCAAAGAAATTGCACATCGACTCTCAGGTACCTAGCCTTCGCATCCGGCCGCTCAACCCGCGGCCGATTCTCGCCGAGGGCCGCTGGGTAGTCTACTGGATGACCGCCTTTCGACGAACTCGCTCTAATTACGCTCTGCAACTGGCCCGCGACTTGGCCAAACAGACTCAGCGCCCGCTGGTTATCCTGGAAGGGCTGCGAGTGCGATATGGCTGGGCCAGCGACCGCCTGCACCGCTTTGTGATCGAAGGCATGCGCGACAACGAGGCGGCCTGTGCCTCCCGTGGTGCGTTGTACTATCCCTACGTTGAACCACATCCGGGCGCCGGCTCAGGTTTGCTTGCGGCTCTGGCAGACCAAGCTGCGGCGATTGTGAGCGACGACTTCCCATGCTTTTTCCACCCGCGCATGCTACGAGCGATTAGCGGGAAACTGCCGTGCGCGCTGCTGGCCGTGGATGCAAATGGGCTGATGCCTCTGCGAACCGCCGAGCGAACTTTCACAGTGGCCCACTCCTATCGTCGCTGGATGCAGAAAGAGCTGCCACAGCATCTTCAGCACCCGCCCGATCCCAATCCACTCGACGGACGCGCGCTGCGCGGGCTGCCAGCCCTAGAGGAGTTGCCCGATGCGATCCGCGCCCGCTGGCCCCGGGCGGTACTCAGCGATCTGCTGGCCGACGGTGGACTGCAACATTTGCCCATCGATCACAGCGTTGGTCCGGGGGCGGCTCGCGGCGGTGCTAAATCGGCGATGCAGTCGCTCGAGCGGTTTGTCAAGCAGCGACTGCCCACTTACGATTCAGCTCGCAATGAACCCGACCAGGAGGGCTCTAGCGAACTCTCCCCTCACCTGCACTTTGGTCACATAAGCCCGCACGAAGTTTTCTTTGAAGTCATGCATGCCGCGAGTTGGAACCCACACAAGCTCAAGCCTGCCAATGGCAAAGTCAACGGCTTTTGGGGAGTCGACGAAAATACAGAAGCCTTTCTCGATCAGCTCTGTACGTGGCGCGAGATCGGCTTCAATATGTGCTGGCGCGAGCCCAACTATGACACTTTTGAGTCGCTACCGTCCTGGGCGCTGCGCACGATCGAAGAGCATGCCGAGGACGAGCGACCGATCGTGTATTCATTGGCGCAGTTCGAGGCAGCCCAGACGCACGACCCGATCTGGAACGCAGCCCAGCGACAGTTGGTGCGCGAGGGTCGCATGCACAACTACCTGCGCATGCTGTGGGGGAAAAAGATTTTGCAGTGGAGCTCGTCAGCTCAACAGGCCCTACAGATAATGCTCGAGCTCAATAACAAGTACGCACTGGACGGTCGCGATCCAAATTCGTACAGCGGGATCTTTTGGGTGCTCGGCCGCTACGATCGAGCTTGGGGGCCAGAGCGCGAAATTTTTGGTAAGCTACGTTACATGACCAGTGAGAACACAGCTCGCAAGCACGCGTTGAAACAGTACTTGCAACGTTACGCCGCCGAGCCCTAGTTTGCAGGTGGCGTAAGCTTCTAGCTTGCGAGTGGCGTATGCTTCTAGCTTGCAGGTGGCGTAAGCTTCTAGCTTGCGAGCGTGGCGTAAGCTTCTAGCTTGCGAGCGTGGCGTAAGCTTCTAGCTTGCGAGCGTG
>JBEBXX010000044.1:0-8954 GCA_040391435.1 Aureliella helgolandensis
TTGGTGCCGTCGGCAAAGGTATATTCGCAGAAAGTGTGGTCAAAGATCTGCGACTTAGTCGGATCGCCACCCATCCGCTGCTCGCGACCACCCATGCCGTTGCATTCGACCGGATAGGCGTTCTTGACCCAACACCCCACGTCGAGATTGTGAATGTGCTGCTCGCAGATTTGGTCGCCCGAGAGCCAGTTGAAGTGGTACCAGTTGTTGCACTGATAGGCCATTTCAGTAACGGGCTTACCGGGCGGCATCAGTCCTTGAGCTTCATCGCGACCCTTGTGCCAAATTCCCCCGCCGTTCCAATAGACGCGCAGGGCAATGATGTCACCAATGGCGCCATCGTGAAGGCGTTTGACTGTTTCGATGTACTGCGGCTCGTGGCGTCGTTGCAGGCCGATGCCGACCATCAAGTTTTTC
The DNA here is from genome assembly GCA_040391435.1 of Aureliella helgolandensis. Lineage (GTDB taxonomy): Bacteria > Planctomycetota > Planctomycetia > Pirellulales > Pirellulaceae > Aureliella > Aureliella helgolandensis_A. The sequence goes on from JBEBXX010000044.1 coordinate 418, forward strand.
TTCTTGGACTCTTCTACGGAAGCCAGCACGCGGCGGACGCCGACGGCATCGGAGGCCACCGGCTTTTCCATAAACACGTGCTTGCCTTTGTTGACGGCATATTCGAATTGTTGAGGCTTAAAGCCAGGCGGCGTAGCGATGACTACCAGATCGCAATCGCTGTCGATGGCTGCCTTGTAGGCGTCGAGGCCGGCGAAGATGCGGTCTTCAGGCACGTCAACCTTGTCGCCGTACTTCTTCTTGAGAGCCGCCACAGAGTAGGCTGCGCGCTTCCCAAAGGCATCGGCCACAGCGACCAACTTAACATTGCCCTTGGTCTCCATGATATTCACCGCAGCACCCGATCCGCGGCCTCCCAAGCCGATGACTACAAAGCGGATCTCGTCGGAACCAGCGGCGTGAGCGGTGCGACCGATCTGCGAGGCGGCAACTAGGCCGCTCGCAGTAACGGTTGAAGTCTTGATGAAATTGCGACGAGAGGAAGGTGTCGTCATCGGGGGAAGCTCCTGTTAGCGGGGGATGGAAGGACCGTATCGGTAGGTCTATACCATTATTCTATTCCCACCAGCAGTTGAGACATGCCCTAGGCAGCTTTTTTACCGATTTGCGGACAAACCAGGGCAAAAAGCCGTTCAAATTCCTCCGGGTTGGAAAAATTGATGACGATTTTGCCGCGACCGCTGTGTTGTTGGCGGATTTCGGCCTTGGTGCCCAACGATAGTCGCAGTTGCTGCTCCAGCGAAGCTAAGTGCGGCGAGCCGCGTTTGCGCGGGCCAGTTCGCGAGTTGGCGCGTCCGGTGCCGCCGCCTGCCTGCGAGTCCTCTTCAACCAAGTGAGCCGTGACGCGACGCTCAGTCTCGCGGACGCTCCAGCCTTCGTCGATGATCTGCTGAGCAAATTCAAGTTGCTGTGCTTCTTCGCCTAAAGGTAGCAGCGACCGCGCATGACCAGCCGTGATCTTTTGGTTTTGTACCCAAGTCTGCAACTCCGCCGGCAGCTCTAGCAAGCGGATCAAGTTGGCGATCGTGCTGCGGTCGATCTTCAGTCGTTTGGCCAAGTCCTCCTGCGTGCAGGCATGTTCGTCGATATACCGCCGGAAGGACATGGCCTTCTCAATCGCGTCCAAGTCCTTGCGCTGCAGATTTTCTACGATGGCCAATTCGGCTACCAGCCGATCATTGGCTTCGCGGACCTCCGCGCGGATGGTGGTCAGTCCAGCATGTATGGTTGCGCGCAATCTGCGTTCGCCGCTGATCAGTTGATAGCGTCCGGCGACGATGCGGACCAAGATCGGCTGCAGTTGCGCATGCTCGCGAATGCTCTCGGCCAGCGACGCGATTTCACTCTCGTTGAACCGGCGGCGGGGCTGGAACGGATTGTTGTCGATGTCGCTGACATTCAGCACCAGCGTGTGCACGCTGCTCGATTCATGGCTGCTCTCAGTTGACAAGTCGCCGCTGTCGCTGGCACGGCGTCGGGACTTTGTCTCGGGAGCTGTGCGAGCAGAGCCTACACCCTGAGAGTCGCCGTGATTCAAAGCTGAGCCATCCTGGCTCGCCGACTGGCGACTAGACGGCCGCGCTGCCAGTGGCACGGAGCCGGTAACGCTCGAACCAGTCGCATCCGCGGCTGATGGCAATTGCCGATCACCAGTCGTCTCCCGGGCTGAGGGCCGCGAGGTGCCGTCGGATTTGGGTTCAGCCATCGACCGCGGGCTTGTACGCGACTGGGTTTCCGAGTGCGATGTCTGCTGCGATGTCGAGTGCGAATCCGACTGCGAGTTGCGATCTAACGCGCTGTTGTGCTGGGCTCCGCTGGCGGGCGGCATCGTGGCCGGGCGCGTGGCTACCGCTGTACTGCCTCCCGAACGGGACGCGGCGGCACCCTCGAGGATGCCATCTTCCTCCAGCGGCGTTCCTAACAACGCAGCCAAGCCTCTTCCTAGACGACGATCTTTAGTCACGTTCGAGTACCTCCATGCACAATTCTAAATAGGCTCGGCAACCACGCGAGCGGGGCGCGTAATCCATTACGCTTTGACCGTGGCTTGGAGCTTCCGAGACGGCCACATCGCGAGGAATGACGGTATCAAACACGATATCGCCAAAAAACTCGCGCACCTCTGTGTCCACCTCGTGGGTCAACTCCAATGTGGGATCATACATGGTTAGTAGTATTCCCCCAAAGGTCAATCTGCCCTCTCCGCGCTGCATTACGTCACGAATTACGTGAATCATCTGCGTCAAACCCTCCATGGCGTAGAATTCGCACTGGATGGGCATCAATACTTCAGTGCTAGCACTCAGGGCGGCCTGTGTTAGTTGGCCCAGCGATGGCGGACAGTCGATTAAAACATAGTCATAATTGGCTATGCCAGCATCTAGATGCTGTCGCAAAATGGTCGAGCTGCTCTCCTGGCCGTTTTCCAACCGGTCGACATCCACGAACTTGCGGCTGCCCGGTAGCAGCTCCAAATTCTCCCAGGCGGTGCTCTGCACGCTCTGCTTGAGCGGTGTCCCCAAAAGCAATGGATGGCTAGCAGCCGCTTTCAAGCCGACGCCGCTGGTCGCATTGCATTGCGGATCCAAGTCGATCAGCAAAGTGCGTTCGCCGGCCCGCGCCAAGCCAACCGACAAGTTGACGGCGGTGGTGGTCTTGCCCACCCCTCCCTTTTGATTGGCTATGCAGATAATTCGCGACATACCCAATTGTGGCGAATTCCACTGGCCGAGCCAATGGCAATCGCGGTGGGAATCGCGCCGGCAACAACTAGGGCTTAGCCAACCAGCTCAGCAGACTCGCCTCGCCCACTGCCTTGACATCCCACAATCGCAACTGCCCATCAAATGCACCGCTCAGTAGGTACTCGGTGGGTGAGTCAGCCGGCGCATCGGGAGCGTTTACGGAGCTAGCAATCGCAGGGGTTGAAAATGCGTGGGCTGACAGTACCCAAGCCGTGTGTCCAGCAAACACACGGGCGATTTTATTGTCGTTCAGGTCGAGCTGCAGTAGACGATGGTCAGCGCAGGGGACAAACAATTTGCTGCCGCTACGGGCTATGCGGCTGGGGACCGATCCCAAGGGTATCACCGCGACTGGGCTGCCATCGGCGACCTGCCAACGATGCACTTTCTGATCGTCACCGGCGGACAACACCTGCGCGCCATCGGCCGTGAAGGCCACTCCTCGAACTGGCGCTGCATGCCCCGCATACGTGGCCAGCAGCTCGCCTGTGCTTGCGTCAAACACCTTGCTGGAACGATCCCGACTGGCGGACACTAAACGCGTGCCATCGTCGCTCCAGGCCAGCGCGTTGACCCAGTCGGCGTGGCTGGCAATCGTCTGCCGTTGAACAAGCGTCGTTGAGTCGATAATGCGAATGGAGCTGTCGGCCAGAGCTATCGCGACCTCATCCGTCCCCGGTCGAAAGGCCACATCCAAAGCGACGTCGGCGGCGCGGGCCACCACACCGCGCACTTGGCCACTAGCAAAGTCGATCAACCGCACCTCGCCGCTGCGACCAGGTTCGCCGCACGCAACCGCTACCGTCCGGCCGTCGTCGGAGAAATCGATGGCAAATATCCGCTGACCGAGATTGCCGATGCGTCGCGCCAAACTTCCATCGCGCAAATTCCAAACGGTCAGTTCATGATATCCACCAGCAAGTGCCTGAGTGCCATCCGGAGATAACCCGATGGCCGCGATGGGAATTGCGTGAGCGTAGGTTGTTGGTGCCGCCGGGTGGGTCAGCGGCGGGACCACTAAGTGAATGGCTTGTGCCGGGTCCTCACCATCGAAGATCGCGCCGGCTGCTATCCACCGCTTGAATTGATCGATCTGCTCGGCGGCTAACGGCTCCTCATCGAGCGGCATGCGCTCGGACGCATCGCACTGCAGACGCCGCAACAGTTCGCTAGGTTGCTTGCCATCGCCAGCTAGTGGCGTCTGGCCTGAGTCGCCAGGTTGGGATAACTCCTGGTAGCTGTCGACGCGATAGCCACCTTCGGCCAGCTTAGCGCTATGACATGCTAAGCAGTGGTCGCGCAAAATAGGAGCGATCTGGCTGCGAAAGCTGACCGCCGCCGGTTCATCGGCCCAGCCATTACGACTTAGGCTGAGGCTGCACAAGATGTGCATGATGCAGAGCGTGCTGAGCCAGCCCAGTCGACAAGACAACTGGCTGCTGAGTGTAGATTGGCTGAGCTTAGATTGGTTGCTGAGTGTGCTCACGATTGCCTGTTAACGTGTAAGAATAAGTAGCCACACATAAGTTTCCTGTTTTATCAATCAACCGTGGCTAACGCCCAAACGGCTAATCAACCGTGGCTAACGCCCAAACGGCTAATCAACCGTGGCTAACGCCAAAACGGCTAATCAACCGTGGCTAACGCCAAAACGGCTAATTAGTGGCTAACGTCAAAACGGCTAATTATATGCCGAAACTTATAGGTGGGTGCTTATCTGCCTAACTGGAGCGTCGGTTGGGAGGGCTGCAGCGAATATGAAAAAATTGAAGTAGCTGGCTTGGCCGCTGTGTCGGGTTGTTACGCAAGGGGCTGGGGGAGCAATGCCTGGGGTTCAATGTTGAAACAGAAACTCGTCGCAGTTGAGTAGCGCCCAGCACACGTCCTCTAGACCGACCGCGGGATCCTCCTGCTTAGCGCAGTGGGCTGCGGCGAAGGCCAACTCGCTCGCCGACGGAGCGCGGCACAAGGCTGCCATGTAAAGCTCGCGGACGATATCCGGCACACTCGTCCCGGCCGCCAGGGCCCGACGAAAGCGGTTGTTGGGATCGCGCAACTTTTCGTGCATGGCTGGACCATTGATCAATTCGATAGCCATGCCTAGGTCCGAACTAGCCGATCGTTCACACGCGCAAACCGTGCTGCGCTCCGGCTGTCCCAGGGCTTTCAAAAAGGCAACTTGAGCAATATCCGGCGCTGGCACCTGAGTCGCCAGCGTTCCGGCAGGCAGGTTGCCCAGTGGTTGAGTTATGGCCAGCGCGCGATTGATCGCGTCGAGCAACTGTTCAGCGCCCAACAGTCGCGGTTCTTGGTGCGAGAAGTACTGTCGGTCCTCTTCGTTAAAGCGGTTGGTCTGACAACTAGCCTGGTAGGTCTGGCTGTTGAGAATGACTCGCAGTAGATGCTTGCGGTCATAACCGCTGGAGATGAAATCTTCAGCCAAGGCATCCAGCAGCTCCCCATGGCTGGGTGGATTGGAATCGCGAAAGTCGTCGATAGGGTCGACGATGCCGCGCGCAAAGAGATGGCTCCACAGGCGATTGGCCTCGATGCGTGCAAAGTACGGGTTGGCCGGATCGACCAACCAGTCGACGAATGCTACGCGACGGTCGACGTCGCCTTCGATGGCGATCGAACCGGTTTGTGGAAGCCAGGGCTGCATGATTTGGCCAGTCCGCGGCTGAGTTACCTCGCCTGACGCAGCGGTATAGATGAATTGCTCTCCGGGCCGTTGCGTTTGGCGCCGCTGGACACGAGTGAAAAACGCGCCCAGTCCATAGTAGTTATCCTGGGTCCAGCGTTCGAACGGATGGTTGTGACACTTGGCGCACTGCACGCGCGCTCCAAGGAAAACCTGAGAAATGTTTTCGACCGATTCATTCATATTCGCCGCCGCGCGATAGAAATTGGCGGGCGGATTGGCAAGTGTGCTACCGGAGCTAGTTAATAATTCGCGGGCGAATTGGTCGTAAGGCTGATTTTCACGCAGCGAAGCTTCTAGCCAACGATAGTATTTGTGAACCCCGTCGCTCCCTACCGATTTGCTTGTCAGCTTGAGCAGGTCGCCCCACTTCAAGGCCCAGAACTTGGAGTATTCGGGACGCTCTAGCAGGCCATCGACCAGACGTGCCCGCTTATCGGGACTGCTATCCGCTAGAAAAGATTCAGTCTCCTGCAGGCTGGGCAGGATGCCGATTACATCCAAGCTCACGCGTCTTAGAAATTCGGAATCGCTTGCCGCCGGCGCAGGCAAGTATTGAAGCTGCTGCAATTTTTCATGCACGAGCCTATCGACATAATTGTGCTGCGCCGGCGCGGCCCATTCAAAGTCCGCATGGGGCTCGACAAACAACAGCGGCACGGTCTCGATGTATTCCAGACAGCGGACCAGCACGGCTACTTCGCCGCGTCCCTGGGGCTGCACCCAACCGTCCGGTGTGACCGTGGCTACCGAGTCATCCGAGCTCTCGTATGCAACGATGTGGGTCACGTCGCGCTGAGTGCCATCCGCTAAATGAGCGGTAACTGCCAACTGCTGACCACCGTCGGCAACCGACAGGACTTGCCGTTGGTTGGGATAGACCGCGATTCTTTCAATGCGCGGTGTACCAACAGGATCGGCAGTGGCACCTTGAGCTACCCAGTCATGCAGCAGCTTGTAGGCGGCGTCTTGTACCTGCAACTGCTTGCCTCCACCGTGCGGCACCTGCATGGTTGGCTTGAGCAGCATGAGGCTCTGTTCAGGAGCGAGCACGTTCGTGCGGCGGCCGTAGTCTTCGTAGATCAACGTCAATTGGTCGAGCTGAAGATCGAAGGCGCGCAGCGATAGCCTAAATCCGCCCTTGCCAGTCGGTGATCCATGGCAGGCACCCGAGTTGCAGCCCTGCTTGGACAACGCCACCAGCACTTCCGATTCAAAATCTACGCGAGCGGGGGACGTCGGCAGTTCGACACTCAGCGGTACGGATTGCCGTACGCCTCCGACTTGTACGATCAATTCGGTTTGACCGTTAGCCAGCGGATATACCACGCCCTGGCGCACCTCGGCCACGGCAGGATCACTCACCATGACACGTGCCAAACGAGTCCAGTCGCGGGCATCAGCCTGCCTATCGCTTCCGCTAATTACCAGTTGCTGCTGCGCGCGAGCGGAGTGCAAGTGAATCTGATGTGGGAAGACGCTCAAGGTCTGCGGGCCTGCGACGGCAAGTGGCAAGGGGTGCGTGACCGCAATACTGAATTCGTTGCCGCCATACTGGCTGGCCGCTGTTAGCTTCAGCTCGCTACCTTCCGACACGGATGCAGCGGCGGTGGCAGCCAGCTCAAATTCAACTTGGCTTTGGTCGGCAGCCAAACTGATCGGCTCCGGCAGCGTAAGGCCCTCGGGCAGGTGCGCGGCGCTCAGCACCACGGGCTGCGGGTCGCTACCCTGCCTGTGCACCGTGGCCCTCACACGCAGTGGTCCGCCGACTATCCACGGCTCAGGAAATTCTAGCGCGATCTTTAGCGGGTCGATCCATTCGACGGGCAGCGCGTGGGGCTGCAATTGTCCGCGGCCATTGAACGTTGAAAATGTTAGCAGCGGGATGCGCGTAGGCTCCAATACAACTGCGGATTTAACTTCGGCCTTAACTTCAGCCTCTACCTCGGCCTTAACTTCAGCCTCTACCGCGGCCTTAACTTCAGCCTCTACCTCGGCCTTAGTGTTAGTCGCCGCGGGCAGGCTGGGTGCGGGCCGCTGGAAATTCAAGGTGTATACGTCGTTTTCAACCGTGGTGGCGAGTTGCCATCCAGCCACGCCTGCGTACAGTGCATCAGCCTCCGTCGCGGCAGATGGTGCCGTGAGATCCAGTGGCAGGAGTTCAACAGCGGCCTTGAATTCCGGCTGGGTGCGCCGCAAATGCAGAACGATCTTGTGCTTCGTAGCTGCGCGGGCAAGCTGCACGGGTGCAGCGGGTTCCAATGCAAAGGGGGCCGGGCTGGCGGCAACCGCGGACGCTAAGATGGAACCGTTTAAAAATTCCGGTGGACTGATCAAAAATGGCTCGTTTAGGCGACGCAGCTCGCGACTGCCAACCAGCACGCCACTCCCCACGCCAGCCGCAGCCGCCGCTTGACTGAGGTTCTGGATGGGCGGCGCGGTACCAACTGGAGCCCGCTGAGCAACCAGGCGCAGACGCGCTAAGTCGCCCGCTTGCCAGCTCGAGTCAGCGGCTAAGTAGATCCGAGCCACGCTTGCGCCAGCCGCAATGAGTGGATTGACAATCTGCACTCCCACCAGCGGTGTTTCCCAATCCAAAACGATCGGCCCGTCATAGCCCCATCGCTGGATCTGCAAATCGATGGCCGCCGCGCCATGCTCAAGCTCGATGGCGAACTGGTCTCCCTGAGCCGGGTCCGCTTTGAACGCGACGGCAAATGTTCCGCCCGAAAAAATCTCGAGCGCGTAATTAAACTGCGCTCCGCCACGCTGCAGCAGATCGCTGACTTGCAATCGCACCTGACCATCCTCGGGCAGCACCGCATCCAACGCCCATTCATCCAGCTCGCTGACTTGCGTCTGTGCGATCAGCGCATCGGCCGAGCTGAACAACTGCATCTTTAGCAATGCGGGGCTGCCAATGCCGCGCGTGTGCGGCACGATGCGCAGTGCCTGCCCTTGGGTGGCTTGTAAGCGATAGGTATCGACCTCTCCCGGTTTTTCTAATCGTCCACAAAGACCGATGGGCAGACGAAGTGGTTCAGTCGAAGGTTCAGTCGCCGATGCGGTCGATTCGATGTGCTGAGGAAGTT
>JBEBXX010000045.1:0-8785 GCA_040391435.1 Aureliella helgolandensis
GAGCTATCAAATGCAGCCAGCCAACAGCGACGAGGCACTGCAGGAAGTCGCACTAGATTTGCAGGAGGGGGCGGACATTGTCATGGTCAAACCAGGCATGCCGTACCTGGACATCGTGCACCGCATCAAGAGTCAGTTTGGTGTACCTACGGCGGTCTACCAAGTGAGTGGCGAATATGCCATGCTGACGGCGGCCGCTCAAAACGGTTGGCTCGACCGCCAAGCCTGCATGCTCGAAAGCCTGCTCGCCTTTCGACGAGCTGGCGCGGATATGATCTTGAGCTATTTCGCCCTCGAAGCCGCGCAGGCCCTGCAGTCGAAGTCGCGCTAGGCTGCATTGGCCGACACAGCATTGGCCGACCCAGCATCTGCCCACACTGAATTGGGCTGGTTGTTCGCCGCTAAACGCTAGCAGGGCGACGTCGAGGACCGCGTTTGAGCTACCACCTCGAATCGCCTGCACTGTGTCTCACCGGTGGTCTCTTGCTACCGCCGTTGCTATCTCTACAACACCGCCGCCAGGGCCGCGCGCCGCACTCGACACGCGGCCTGACGCTCGCATCACTCTCCCACTTCGGTCGAGGGCACCACAACCGCCGGGGCCTCGGGCTCGGCGGTGACGGCAGGCTTGCCCATCGTCGAAACGAAAAACAGTATCGCACAGACTGCCACGCAAACGCCGGGAATGGCCCAAAACGCGCGCCAGTTCGTAACGGTGTCCGGTGTGCCATCGGGCGCTGTAACCGGCTTGGTGTAGTACTGGTTCAGCCAGCCAGACAGTTCTGACCCCAGGTACATGCCCAGGCCGTACACCAAGAATCCATACAGCGTCTGAGCCGTTGCCGTCAACGAGTCGGGTGCGATCATGTCTGCATTGATAAAGCCCGCGGCAAAGAAGAAGTCAAAGCATATGCCGTGGATGGCCACGCCAAACAACACCATCGGTAGCGGCTTGCCAATTGCAAACGCTCCGAAGCGGACCGCCCAGGCGCAGATGCCGATCAGCAACACCCAGTTCATGTTGATGTTGTTCGCACCTAGGAACCAAGGCAGTGTCAACATGAAGAAGATCTCGATCCACTGACCGATCGTCATCACCGGGCCAACTGTGCGCGGTGGTACCCCGGTTTTCTCTAAGAACAAGGCACCGAAAGCAAAGTACAGGCCCATGGCCATGGCGGCCACGAAGGTCACCAGGAAAAACACGGGATGCATGCTCAGCATCTGCAGCGAGCCCTGGATAATTTCAGTTGCGCCTTGCAGTGCGCCGGTGTTGGCTGCGGCCTCAGCAGCAACCTCAGCAACCTTAGGTGGCGTGGCCGGCAGAGTGAAAGCGTAGATGCCCAAGATCAGCGACAAACCACTGGCCAACAACAACGGGTTGGCATTTACCGGCTGACCTTTTTTCAAAATGATCGTGTGCGACAAGCCGGCTGCAATCCATCCAATGGTGCCAAACACGCGAATCCATGGGAAGCCCTGGCCAGCGAGTCCACCGAAAATGTCTTGGTCGTGGGAGAACACAATCGCATTGACCAAGCTGAGCGTCGGCGAGAAGGCCAAGGCATACAGTAGCGTCAGCCAGTAGAATTTTCGCGGATTGTCGGACTTAGCCATCATGAATAGTAGCACCGCGCCGATTAGGTGCAGCACGCCAATCAACACTTCTGTGTTGAACAACTTGTCCGCCAGAGGCCCGATGATCAAGGGAGTGATCATTGAGCCGATGGGCATACAGGCGTAGATGCTGCCGATCTCTTTACGCGAGAACCCGCGCGAATTGAGCAGGTTACCGAGGACCACAATCCACGCGCCCCAGATGGCAAACTCTAGGAAATGCAGCAAGCAGAACTGCCAGTGCGTAGTGACAAAGTTGAAGAAGGCCAGCGACTGCGGATCAGCAGCGGCTGAACCGGTTTGGGCGATCAGTGAAATCATTGGAAGGAAGCTCGACTATGAAGAGTGAGGGATTGGGAGGGGGGCGATGATTCGACTTGTCGGTCGTTGGCTCCCCAAGCATAGCTAGGCCGCGTGGGGATTTCCATAAGGCAAGAGTCTAGCAATTCTGGATTGAGAAATATAGTATGCCGACCCACCAGACAGGCACCTATGCCGTCCCTAAGACCGGCTTGACCTAGTAGGCAGAAACGAGCGCACGGCCAACGCGCCAGTCCGCTAGTACCAGCATCGCCCTCGACAGTTCAGGTGCCCGGTAGCTTGTCGTCGTCGCATATGTCACACTAAGTCTTGTGCAAGCCCGCTTGCGAGCTTGAGTGGCCTCAACTCGCGCGCTGAATCAATTTGCGGGCTTCACGCTGAGCCCAGCGCTAGAGCTGGAAATCACACAACTCACTCGATCATTTTGTTGCGAGGGACGCGGATCATGGCCGGACGGTCGACCAACATAAAATTCACTGTCAACGCCGCCTTCTTCCGTGAGATCAAGGAGGACCATCATCAACTTCAGTGCATGTTGGAAAAATTGCGTGGCATGGTCATCAGTCCGCCAGCCCTGGCCAATCACCTCAAAGAGTTCAGCGAGCGCGCGGCCGAACTGAGGGACCAGTTGGCTTTTCATTTTACGCTCGAGGAAGCCTACGGCTATTTCGAAGACGCCATCGAGCGCGCCCCGCGGTTTCACGACCAAGCCGGTCGCTTGCGGAAGCAGCATCCAGAGCTGTACCTGTTGGCCGAGCAGCTTGCCGAACAGTCCGCCGTTGCGAGCCTTTCACCCATCGATCAAGAGCAAAAGGCTGAACAACTGGCCAGGTCGTTCCACGATTTCGACACCGCGTTAAAAGCACACGAATCGGCGGAACTGACTCTCATCCTCGACGCCATGCAGCTCGACATCGGCGGAGAAGACTGAGGCGGGCTACTAAGTGCCTGCCGCGCGGTTGGCCGAGTGCTCACTGGGAGTTCGTTGAGATGCGGTCTATTTGAGATCTGTGTCGAAGACGCGAACCGATTTCCAGTTCGGCTTGTTGTTAGCGATGAACTCCTGGTGCCGCGGCGCGACCTGGTAGGCGTCATGAGCGCTCCGGTCGCTGAAAACGGTATGCAAGCTGACGTCGAACTGCCGGTCGTTGACTGGCCGGTCGAGATCAGGATTGAGCGTCCCGACCGCAAAGTATTCCAGACCGGAATGATCGTTCAGGAGTTCATGGCACTGCGAAATTAACTCTGCTATCTTCGTCGACGAATTGTCTTCTAGGGTGAAGTAAACCATGTGGGCAATGCGGGAACTCATCGATGACCGGTCTTTCGGAGGTGAAGGCCAGCCTGAGTACTTCTCAGGCTAGCCCAGTTTTTTATGGAAACCCCGCCGCACAGGGCAGGGGCTAACGGCTAATCGTCGGCTAGCGGGTCGCGGTTGCCATACTTATTCTCGTCGTCGCGCCGATCGAGGCCGACGCGATCGAGCAACCCCTTGCGCAGCACCTCTTCGATATGATCGTCATCTGGAGGCGGAGGCCCAAAGGCACCCAAACCTTCCGGACTATAGTCCATCGTGTATACATGCTTGGCAAATGAGATCTTTGCTCCCGGATCGAGCCGCTTACGATTGATCCGATAGCCGTCTACTTTCGTGCCGTTGCGGCTGCCTAAATCCTTTAGAAACCAATAGCCTTGTTCGAGCGTCAGCAGTGCGTGCTGTCCCGACACATTGCTAAAGCGCAGCACGATATCATTGCTCTCACGCCGCCCTATGACAAGCCTGTCTTTGCGCAATTCGATATTGTCGCCACCACCGGCGGGAATCAATTGACCGAAATCGGCCATCGCGACGTCTCCCGAAAACAAAGAAATAAAAGTACAATGGGGCCCTGCCGTGCCTATATTCTAATCTAAGCTGCCATGATGAATCCGTCAATTTTAAAGTCTGCAGACCGCACCGCTCAACAGTCGACTTGGCAGCAGTTGGGACATAAATATTATCCCCTGAGCCTGTATCTAAACCAAAAATTCGGTAGCCGCACACAAAAAATCAGCCTCGATGGGGGCTTTACCTGTCCCAATGTTGACGGCACGGTGGCTAAGGGCGGTTGTACGTTTTGTGACAATCGTTCCTTCAGTCCAAGTCGTCGGGTGCGCCGCGACGCGATCGCCGCGCAGATCGAGCGCGGTATCGAAGGCCTGCGCAGAAGATACCAGACAGAAAAATTCCTAGCCTACTTCCAGCCAGCTACCAATACCTACGGGCCCCTGGACAAGCTGCGCGCGCTGTGGGAAACCGCGCTGGAGGACCCACGCATCGTAGGACTAATCATCGGCACGCGTCCCGACTGCGTGGCCGACGATGTACTGGACTTGGTCGACGAATTCGCGCAGCGAACCTATGTTTCGTTGGAGCTAGGCATTCAAACCATCCACAATAGCAGTTTGCAGTGGATGAACCGCGGGCATGACCACGACGCGGCTGTCGATGCCATGCAGCGCGTGGCTGGACGGCGGTTTGAAACTTCGCTGCACATCATGCTAGGCCTGCCCGGCGAAACGCGTGAAATGATGATGGCCACTGCCGATCAAGTCGCCGAGTGGAATCCCGCAGCAGTGAAGATTCACAATCTTTACGCCGTCGAGCGCACCGAGTTGGCCGATCAGGTGCGCAGCGGTCAAGTTCGTATGTTAGAGTTGGAGGAGTATCTCGAACTGCTGGCAGACTTTCTCGAACGTCTACCGCCGCAAATGGTTATCGAACGCATCTCTGGCGATGCTCCTCCCAAGGATTTCATCGCTCCGGCGTGGTGTCTCAACAAGGGGACGATCAAGTCCAAGCTCATAGAGCTGTTTGACGCGCGCGGCACATGCCAAGGCGCTCGCTTCAAGGCGGGCTAGTCCGCCTGTGGCTTTCTTCTCATGGCCGAATAGTCCCGATTGGATGGGCTGTGACTATGGCACCGGCTGAGTTTCAGTGGATTCACTTCACCGCGGCGGGAAAATCAGAGTTCGCACTGATCCCTATCCTACGATGGAGTGAGCGGTCTGCAGTGACCGACTCTAGAGAATCTCAAAACTGCCTCACACGCGAAGCTTGAGCTAATCCATGTCCAGTCTTCAATTGAAGGTCGTCAGCGACCCTCAACAGCTAGCTCCCTATTTACCGTTTTGGCAGGCTCACGCTGCCACACCACTGCAGGGGCCCGAGTGGCTAATGGCCTGGTGGACCGCCTTCGAAAATCACAACGCCCTGCTGAACATCTTGATTGTTCAAACGGCCCAGGGACAGATCATCGGCCTGGCACCGCTGTACGTTCGCAATCACTGGACCGATGGCAAAACGCTGCGCTTCCTGGGTAGCGGCCGCGCGTGCACAGATTTTCAAACGCTGTTAAGTGCTCCCGGACGGGAAGAGGAAGTTGGCGCATTTATCGGCCATTGGCTGGTGGCCTCGCAAAGCGAGCTGAACTGGGGCATGCTCGAGCTAGAAGGGATCCGCTCAAACGACGCCGCTGTTGTAGCCTTGGTGGAAGCTCTCCAGCACACGCATTGTCGGGCATATCCAACGCAGCTTGAAAGCACTTGGCGGCTAGACCTTAGCGGCGGGTGGCAAGGCTATCTCGATGGGCTATCGCGTACGCAGCGTAGCCAAACTCGCAATCTAGTCAACCGATTTGACAAAAATGCAGACTGGTCACTCCGCATTGTGGATACTCAGAATGAACTTGGCGATGCGCTGCAGCATTGCATGGACCTGCATCAAAAGCGCTGGACGGCGGTCGGCGAACCCGGCTGTTTTGCAGACCCGCGCTTTACAAATTTTGTACAACACGCTTGCCAGCAGTTGGTTCAAAGTCAACGAGTTCGACTGGCCCTGATTGAGGATCAGGGAGTGCCGATTGCCTGCCATATCTACTTGCTTGACGCGGCCGGAAACAGATACATGTATCAATCCGCGCGGGATCCGGCTCGCAGTGCGGAGCGCGTTGGGCAGATCCTCAATGCACTAGAGGTTCGTCTGGCTACTGCCGAAGGTGTCGAGTTCATCGACTATCTCCGCGGCGATGAGACCTATAAGCGACGATTGGGCGCAGCGCCTGCGGACTGCTTGCGGATCCGCGTCGTGGCACCTCGCCTCGTGCCGCGCGTGCGCCACGGCCTGCGCGTCTTAGGCCGCAGTGTCAAACAGCAGGTTTCCGCGTTGCGCGACCAATGGAGCAAAGCCCCCAGAGATAACGAGCACGAGCACAAGTCGACGGCGGCGGCTTGCGCCGTTTCAAGTGGCGACGCGGCGCAAGCCTATAAATAGCCCTCAAACCGAATTCGCGGCAGGGACGGCCTAGGTTTTGGGGAGACGGTCTAACAGCCGGCCCGGACTGCCCATCATGTTGTAGCCGCCGTCGACGTGCAGCGTCTCGCCGGTAATGCCATCGCTGTTGGAGCTGAGCAGGAAAGCGCCAGTTCGACCGACTTCTTCATGCGTGACATTGCGCGCTAGAGGCGCCATGTACTCGTAAAGTTTGAGCATTTCATCCACACCGGCGGCGCGGCCGGCGAGCGTCCGCAGTGGGCCCGCGCTGAGCGCGTTGACGCGAATGCCCTGCGGACCGAGGTCGTAGGCCAAGTATCTCACGCTGGCTTCCAAGGCGGCCTTGGCGATACCCATGACGTTATATCCAGGCACACATTTCTCGCCGCCGAAATAGGTCATGGCCGCAATGGATGCCTTGGGGTTGAGAATTCCCTTGGCTGCGTTGCACACAGCGATCAAGCTGTAGACGCTGACGTCCATGGCCAGCTTAAAGCCCGCACGGCTGGTCTCGATCGTGTCGCGCGACAGGTCGTCGCGATCGGCAAAGGCGATCGAGTGCAACAGGAAGTCGATCTTGCCAAACTGCTGCTCGGCCGTTTGCATTACTTCGCGAATATTCTCGTCGTTTTGCACATCCAGCGGGACTAAGAACTTGGCGTTGGCATACTTGTCCGTGAGCTTGCTCACCCGTAGGCGATTTTTCTTGCGCTCATCGTCGGGACGGTCTGGCAAGTGGGTAAAACCGCATTCGCCGCCCGCATCTAGAATCTGCTGCGCAATTGCCCAAGCGATCGAATTTTCGTTGGCCACACCTAGGATGAGACCTTTTTTTCCTGCAAACATTGTCATCGATTCATCGTTCCTACGTTTAATCTTGTCAATCACAGCCTGTTAAAACGGTCTCCCTGGAGGCCGCCCCGGGGGAGGCAGACCAGTGAGGCGAGCCGCAAGGGGCCGCCGCGCTCAGAATTCATGTCAGCGTCCGTCGCTGCATGTCTCTGAGAGAGCTGCTGCTAGCGTGGGAATACCACGGTTAGCAGCATAACTGCAATTCGCTCAAGCGCGAAGGAGATTAGGAGACGTTGAGGATGTCGTAGCCCTCGCGGCGTGGACGGGCAAAGAACTGCGCCGCTTCGTCATCGCCCGTAATTTTCCCCTGTTGTGGATCCCAGCCAATGCTGCGGCCTAAACGGGCAGCGATCGCGGCTAGGTGACACGTATCCATGGATTGCACATGCGTAAACACATCGGAAACAGGCAAGCCGCCCTCGCGAATGCAGCGATAGAAATTCTGCTTGTGCCCTTCAAATGGCTTACCCTTATACAAAGCCACCAGCTCGCTTTCGCCAAACTTGTCCGCGTCCCAATTCTCGTCGATAGCCGTACCCGTAATCTTACCGCGGTTGACAAACATGCGTCCCAGGCTGCCTTCGAACAGAATGCCGTTATCACCGCGACTGGTAATATCCATGATCATACCGTCTTCGTACTTGCAAAGAACTGAAAAGTCTTGCGATGTATTGTAGCTGTCATCCTGCGTTGGCATGCCGTGCTCAAAAGGAACAGGATGCTTCGCGTCGCTGCCGTCGATCTCGATGGGACCCATGCCCGGCTGATCCTTGCCGGTAGCCCAGCAAGCGATGTCGACGTGGTGCGCACCCCAATCGGTGAACTTTCCTCCCGAATACTCATACCACCAGCGGAATTGATAGTGGCAGCGCTGCTTGATGTAATCAACCAATTCGGTTTGTCCCTGCCACATCTCCCAATTCAAATTGGCAGGCGGCGTGGTCTTGTCAAACGGCCCGCCCACATCACCGCCGTTGATTCCAACGGTAATCTTGTGGATTTTACCCAGGAGGCCCTTTTGAACAATATTAACCGCGCGTAGGAACAGGTCCCTTGTGCTGCGCTGCTGAGTGCCTACCAAAAAGACGCGATCGCTATGCTTTTTGCACGCATTGCGAATGAGTTGGTTTTCTTCGAGCGTCAGGGTTAACGGCTTTTGGCAGAAGACGTGCTTGCCCGACTCCAAGGCTTCGATAGCAATTTTTACGTGCCAGTGGTCGGGGGTCACGACGCTGACGACGTCGATGTCATCGCGCTCCAGTACGCGGCGGTAATCCTCATAGACATCCGCCTTTCCCTTGCCAATATCCGCCGCATTTTTAGCTCGTTCAGCGTGCTCGGAGTCAACGTCGCATACTGCAAGAATGTCTCCAAACTGCGCATGCTCTTGAGCGTCGCCGGTCCCCATGCTGCCGACGCCGATGCAGGCGATGCGAGGGCGGTCATTGGCCGACTGATTCGCGAAGGCTGAACGATTCCAAGAGAAGTACGGGACCGCTGCGCCGGCGGCCCAAAGTGACCCACGAGTGAATTCGCGACGGTTGATGCTTCGATTCATAATCAGGGCCTCTGCAGTTGTGGGATGTCAAAGAATGGTAGGCGTTTGGTTTGTTGAGCAAACTCGAGTATTTAAGCACCCACGCATAAGTTTCCTGTTTTATCAATCAACCGTGGCTAACGCCA
>JBEBXX010000046.1:0-8689 GCA_040391435.1 Aureliella helgolandensis
CATCGGGCGGCGTTTATTGACAATGATTGGCTTCCCGGTCTCAAAGAACAAGAAGATTTCCCCGGACAGCCGCAGGAAAAAAACGCTTACGCCGATGCGCGCACAATATACCAACCTTGAGATGACGCCCGCCGACTACTTCGAGGCACGTGGAATGTCGCCTAAAACCCACGTCGCGATGAAGAGGGAAAACCGGTCGATTGATAGCAGTGGCGTGGAGGAGAACACGATAGGCCACCGCGGCTTCAGCGGTGGCCCTTTGATCTATTCAGGACTTACCCACACGCCAGCTTCGATCAGTAGTCAGAAAGTCGTGGGGGTGGTTTTGGAAGGTGACGATTTGAGTGAAACCATCATCGCGCTTCGGCTATCTGTCCTGCTTCGTAATATCGACCTCCAAATTACTGGAGACGTGTAAACCTCGACACTGTTTGCGTCTGGAAGTAGTTGGGCAGCCGCTCTGCCTGCTGGCTTGAACTCATGCCGACAGGGGGAACACGGCCCCTTGGCACTTTTGAGTTAGAAGGCTCTAATGCCGCTGACGGGTCGTCCTCGGACGTTCGGCAAAGACGGCTCGCGGCTAGGAGCTGACGTTGGCTCCACCGGGTTTAGGCTGCCAACCACAAACTGACCCATGAGCTAAACCGCGCCTATCTGCATCGCGAACTGGACGTCCCCAGGGTGCTGGCCGATGCACGGCCACAGGGATATAACCTGTTTCCCCAACGTTGAATGGCACTCGGTCGTGTTGGGCCGTGACCAGAACGGCGATATCGATCACCTCATGAGCGACGAACGTCTACACCGCGATAGGCTATCGGCTACAGGACGTCGCCATTCTGACCTGCCAAAGGGATGCCACGGTCGACGCCGCGCGCACATACCGGCCACCTTGGTTCTTTCCATACGCGCCGAACGAGTACTTTGCGCGGGTGCTGGGCGGCTAAAGGCATTAAACCACAGCGAGATGACAGGTGCCCCCAATGGGATATTCCAGCACACCCCACTAACCCATAGGCCGACCTAAAGTCCCGTGGGTTTGGCGTCCGTCAGGACGACGATCCCGATTGGAGTTCGGATGTTGTGCCATCCCCATTGTGTTCGAAGAAGAATCGCTCCGGCGAACCAAAATTCTCGCTCTTGATAACTTCCCAGGTTTCACTCGCAGTGCGGTCGCCCCTTGTGTCAGGATGGAAGTCGCCGTTTCGGATCATCTTGTACTCGGCGTCCAACAACATCTCGTCCAGCACGTTCAGATTGAGGTTCAACCAATTACTGAGCTCAACATAATTCTCAATGACCTCCTCGCCCACGCGTATGCACGAGGCACGCCGAGGCCTAATCGGATACTTGTTTTGCTCGGCCAACACAATGGCACCTTCTACCGTGCCGAGCAATTCCTGGCCAGAAAACATCACGCGCATGTCATCATAGGGATCACTTCGGAGTCGGTAGGCAATGCGTATGCGCTTCGTATGCGACCAATAGCGGCGGGTCAACAGCGCCAATCGCACGCCAAAGGCTTGCAACATTTCTCTCTGAACCAGTTTTCGCGTGCTGGCGACGAACTCCTCCCACGTCATAAGCGAGACATTGGTGTCCTGCGCCGAGTCCTGAGCCCCACTTTGAAAGCCCGCATACGAAATGATGAATCCGCGGTCCGCGCCGATGTCAGCCAAGATGGTGCGCAACGCAAAGACTTTCTCCTGGGACACGCGGGCCTTCCAGTGCTTCGCCTCCACCACCCATTTGATGTCCACACCGAGAAATTTGGCTGTCACCATTACATCGATTTTGTGATGCGTTCGGACCCCGACAACTTCAACGTTGGTCTCAGCACGAACGCCCAACGCTTGAAAATGCGCCGCAATCTGCTCCTGAAACGCAAACCAGTCAGGGACCGTGCGCGGTCGCCGGGGCTTTCGCAAGTTCCGCTTAGACATGGACCATCTCCATTACACCCATCGTCAATCACCCCGCCGAAACTCCGCTATCGACACCCCTGGGTAGGATCGCCCTCCCCCCAAAGAACTGACCCACGTGGGGGCAGTAGGTGAACAGGAATTTTTGAGTCGGTGTTTATGATGCATACCAGCGAGAAAACAAGGGACTTTTGTATCATTTGCAGGAATAGAACTAGAATTCTTTGAGATATCTTGTGCCGCGCTCCCGCCAGTCTTGGAGTCTAAACGCGGCACATGTGGCTAGGAAGGGCAAATATAAAATGGTACAAAAAATCACGCCGGACTCTAGACTGGTGGTAGCCAAGCTGCTGCCAGATGGGCGCATTGACGATTCTTCTGTACAGTCGCTGGAGCAGTGGCAACGAGGTACGCGCGATTTTGAGTTGATGCGTCACGGCTATGGTCAGCAACTTCTCGGTATTTTGACCGAAGACTTAGGCTTGGTTTCTGTCGACGAGGATGGCTTGCTACGTTCGCGAATTATCATCGTAAATTCTGAGGAGGACGCCCGCGGCGCGGTCATGCGGCTACTAGGCAAGATCGCAGAAGCGCAGATCGTGCGCACTTGCCAAGCCGACATCTACGAGAATCGGCGCTGGGGGCGAATTGCCCGAAGAGGACGAACCTCGCACCATTCTCTAGATAGATACATGGCAATTGGAACCGGACTCGAAATAACAAAAAGGAACCACTTCCAAAAATATCGTCCAAATGACCCTCAACGCGACGTTATCTGGATCCATCGCGGAAACATGAGGCGCGAGCTGGAAACACTGGTGGAAGGCAGGAGGGCAGGGTACTCAGCAGGACTGCAGCTCAAGGTCAGCATGAACGGTTTTCATTACATTTATCGCAGCGATATCCGGCGAGCCAGATACGAAGTTCCCCTTGTTTATTTTGATCTTTGCAACGACTACTACGCACTCGCTAATGCAATCTATCGAGAGGAAAGAAATCTAGAGATTGGCTTAGACTTTGTTCGTGGCAAAGACGTCGATCCGGCTCTTCACGATAGGCTCTGCTCATACTGGTGGCTGGTCGATCAGCTAGTTCGCGGTCGCATCACCATCGACCAACTTGTGAATGATGAACTATTGTCTGACGCTTACAAGAAAGATGTTTTGGAAGATTCGGGCAGTCGGATCATTACTCTGTAGTGGTATTTCGTGTGAACAGCGCCCGCCAAGTGATCCCCGTTGTATGGCCGTCTAAATCGTTCTGACGTTTCAGCTACCTGCTGGCGCTTTGGGTCAATAGCGACTATCGACTGGCGACAACTTTCGGCCGTTAGGCGCTGGTTGCTCACTTCGCCTAATCTGTCATTCGCACTAGGATCGTGTGAAACAGCAGGCATAGCGCGGTTTAGCTCTACCTGTCGATTGCTTCAGATCGGTCAGGTGCAACTCAATCAGGCGCGCGTCGACTACCAACCCGCAGGCGGCTGCCAGTCCCGCTGGCGAACCACCCAGTCGTCTAGAAAACGCTCGTACGCCGCAACGTTGGGAATAGTCCTCTTGAATGTCCGAGCGACACCGGGCCTACACTTACGCAATGAGTTGCGCTGAAAGCCGTCGTAGCCCACGGCCTGAATGCCAGCGTCGGCGACGGCTTGGCACCACCCGCGGACATTGCCAACATGAGCCAGGAGACTAACTCCGCAGAGGCTTTGGTCGGTGAGTTGGCCATGGAACAGTTTGTTCCTGACCACGATGGCGTTGTCGATACCGAGGCGAAGCTGGTGGTATGGAGCTCCAATCAATTGATCTAGTGGAATCGGCAGGAGGCCATCAATACCGCGGACAAAGCCTTCAAAATAGCACCGGCTGCGCTCCCAAAGCGCATTGCGCAAATCGGGGACTTCGGCCGAACCGAAGGCCGGGCACTGAAAGACGATGTGCGTAAAGAGCCTGCGGATCTGCCGCTCGGCCTTGATGATGCTGAGTGCAAATGCATCAACGCCGCTCGTTGCAGCACCAGCATTCGCCACAAGGTCGACCGTTAGAAATTCGTTCTCGATACTCATGACTACTGGTCGGTTGCTGCGGACAACCGCAGGAAGTGCTTCATGAATGAGTCGGTCAGTTCGAAGATAAGCTCAATCTCGGAGGTGATGACGACTTCATCGCGCTTGACATCAGTGTTCTGATATCCCGTGTAGTAATCTCCGTTCAGTCGCATACGTTGACGTCGAAGCTTTAAGCGTCTGGGAGCGGCGTAAGAGTGCTGGTCGAGGAGCACACAATAACCTGACGCGCACCACGTGTCAGCGCAACGTAGAGGTGCTGAGCCGTCATGATCTGCGGTTCAAGCACGACTGCCACATCGGCTTCCAACCCTTTAAGCAAAAGGGTGCTGCCAACGGCCCGTCGCGCAACCGGCCGGCTCATGTGACGCTGACGCTCTCGCGCCTGAAGTGCTGCAGCATGCAATGTACAAGAGCCGCGAGCGGCTATCTGCATTGCAGCCTGACAGCAGCGCAGAACTTCAGGACGGTATACATGGGTACCAGGCTGCCGGGCGAATGCCTGCAGCAGACGCAATGCTTCGGCAACACCGGGATCTCGCGCGAACGCCAGAGCCGCAGCTTCGATAGGCGTCGGAGGGATGCGAGGCCTGCCGTGCTGCAAGACCTGCACACGTTGCAGAAGTGCGGTTGCTCCTACGCCGGTCATCAGGCTCGCGGCGAACTCGACTACCTGTCCCAACGGATTGGCCCCTGCAGGGTCGAAAGTTCGTGCGAACTGGATGAACTCGACAAGGTCGACGCGCTCGACAACCGTCGCCCCGGGTGTCTGGCTGGTCAGTTGGTAACGCCCGCGGACATTCATCGCGTCGCCAATGATAAGTACGCTGTGCTCTGGGTCGCGCCCGCGCGTCCTCGCCGCAACCCTGCGCTGCTCTTCAGCCGTGGCCGCGTGCAACTGTACCCAGTGCACTTCTGCTGGCGCTCTCTGCAGTTCCACAGCCTGGCCGGCTTGAAGAAGCACCCGAGCATTCAGCAACCATTGCCCCAGTTCCTCGGTGCCGGCCTGCCGCCACCGCCAAGGTGTCTGCAACATGCCGATCGGAGGAAACTGCGGCTCGACATCGGTTTGCCAATTGACCAGGCGATTGCCGCCGAATCCGAATATCGCCTGCATGGGATCACCGAGTACACATGTTGGCAGAATCTGCGCAGCCCACGCTACAAGGCTATGTTGCGCCGCATTGCAGTCCTGGTACTCATCGACCAGAAGCCTGGCGTATGTCGCCCGAAGCGACGCGTTGATGTGTCCGGCCTGCAGTAAATTAGCTGCGGCATTTCGAATAGCTGGATAGTCGTGGCCAGGGTTAGTCAGTTCCAGCGTCTGGGCAGGAAGGCCACTACGCAGCGGAAACTTTCCAACGAGGCGCATCGCAAACCCGTCGATAGTTGAGATTCTGTAGGCAGAGCTGGGAATGGCCGCCCTCGCCATGCGAGCCCGCAATGCTGCGACACCAGCATTGGTGTGAGTCAATACCAGGATTGGCTTGTTGCCCGTGTGCTCCTTCAAAGTATCGGCGATGAGTTGCGTCTTACCGCAACCTGCCGGCGCAGTGACCGAACCACGAGCGACCGCGAATAGGTCGAGTTCAGGCGGCATGGGTCCATGCCCATAGCCGATTCATCACTTCAACAAATCCTGGCTCTGCGTTCTGCAGATGTGGGCCGACAATCTTACGGCCGACGTGCTGATAGGCAGATACTGACTTGAACCAACCGTTCCTGCTGACCCGCGCCGCTCGGCCCAAGAGCTCACGTGTCGCCACCGAGTAAACACCGTGCGCAACTCGTTCAGCCTCAATCGCATCGAGGGTCCGCTGCCCCTCGGACTTGGACCGAATGTGCTCGGCCACATCGTCGCGGCCAATGCGTTCAATAGCGTAAACGAGCAGTAAGTCGATTGCAGCGTCCGTCATGCTGATAAATAGTTCATCTTCCAACGCACGGCCGGCTCGCCAAGTAAGCAGGCCAACGCCCTCGGCGGCAAGCGTCCCAAGCAACGCAGGCGTCGGAGCCTTGTCCGCATCGATGAATGCAGTCACGCTATAGCCGAGCCGGCGCATAACGAGTGCCTTCTCTAGGCAGAGGTCTGGCGTACTACCGCCTGCGTTGACATATGCGCCACCGAGGGCAAAGAATGAAGTCTGGTTGTGGTCCTCCACGCCATACTGGTCGAGCCCTCGCGCAAGTCCAATCTCACTAGCCCCTTCGCAGACCAGGATCGATCTGGCCAAAAAGGCTTCCGGGTCTGTGCGAAGGATGCCTTGCACCTGGTCGGCCACGCCTGCTGGGCGCACCACGTGCCGATCACCTTCACATCTGACAATGAAGAGTTGATCTCCAGAAAGCTCGCGTAGCGCAACCGGCGAGTGCGTTGTCATGAACACCTGAAGGGGAAGGCTCACGTCCTTGGCTCCCAGGGAATCCAGCAGGCGTTTGAGCCGGTGAGGCTCCAAACCAAACTCGACCTCGTCGACAAGCGCAATAGTGGCCGCTTGAGCGGCCTCGCGCTGCAGCCCGGCCAAAAGCAGGCGCGCGGACCCTGTCCCAAGCGAACGTAGCGGGATACCCGATTGGCTGTGCAACGCGATCGCACCATCACCAACTGAGACTGCATGCGCATCCAGCATGGCCTGGGCTTGGCCTACCGGAACACCCAGCGCAGACGCAGTGCGCGTCACGACCCGAAGAGTTTCCGCTAACTGAGCGCCAGCCTGATCGCCAAACCCAGTTCTTGCATCCCGCGCAGCACGTGCTAACTCGGCGCCAAGTTCAGGGCGTTCGTCAGTCAGTTTGTTAAGGACAGAGCTACGACTCCAGGATAGATGTGTGCTGGCGTAATTGCCGATGCGCGCAGGTGCCAGCGCGGCCCGATGCCTCCATGCAAGGCCACGTTCCAACCCTTGCTCGCGCGCTCTCTCCGAGTACAGTAGCCAAGACGGTTCCAGGTCCGCGCCTACCTCCAGTCGCACCGTCAACGCGGTCTCGATCTCGGCTCTGGGTTCGGGCTCAATCTGCCTAGTCGCTGCATCATGGCCACGCAGAAAGTCTCCGTAGGCCTCCAGACTCAACAATTCGTCTGACAGGCCACCTAAGGTCACCGCGATTACGATGGGCTCGGTGACTACAAGTTCATAAAAGTCCGTGTCGGCGATGCTCACGCTGCGCCGTGCGCCCAAGCATAGGTCTATAGCGTCCAGAATGGTCGACTTGCCACTGTCGCCCGGGCCAATAAGGCAGTTGATTCCCGCTGAGGGAGCCCAGTCAAGTGTCCTGATCGAACGAAAGTTGCTGATTTCTAGCCGTCGGATACGTGCCATGCCCCACCCTTAGGTTGGATATTATTTCGCCAAGAATGCATTAGGAGCAATTGGCCGCGGACGACGAAAACGGACGCAGAATCTAAATTAGGTGGCGGCTCACTTTCCACACATACGGCAGCGATAGTCTCGCCCCGCCTCTTTGCCGGTAGCAATGCCTACGATGCCGCCATCGCTGCCTTCGACCCTCACCCTCCCGGGGCAGGATTGCCTAGTCGTGACGTTTTGCCCCATAGAAGAACCTCAGAAGTCTGCGATCCTACTTCGCCCTTTGAAAAGATTCTGTTGCCGCCGACATCGCCATCCCTTGTAAAGATAGCCACACCGCCGTCAGCCCAGAAAACGGCGTAATGGGACGTCAACTGGCATACGAGCGCACCGATGTCGGAGTTGATTTGCCAGAAGGGAGATTCAGCATGATAAGGAAATAGATGAAGCTGTTTCCCGTGATACCCATGCGTGACTTCGTAGCCGGGAAGTCCCGAATGACGGATCTCAATATTCCTGAGAGCTGTGCTCAGCTGTGCCATCGCCCTCTGGGCGTCCTGCGCATATGGCATTGCGGCAAATTCTGCTAGTGCCAATCCGAGGCGTTCAGACTTTTTCACTGTGTTTTCAAAATATGAGAAACGGCGGTAGCCGCGAGTGCGCTAAAACCATCGGGCATCGCGGAATAAATATCCCAGAATGCTAGGTGAACCCCAACCCATTTCTACCTTGGCTGCCTTCCATTCCAATTCGAATCATCCCGCAGAAAACGACAGGCGCTGCGTGCTCGCGCGCCGACTGGCGCCACTCTAACATTTCTAATATCGATGCGACGCATCGCTCAAGGTCTATGTCTTGTGGGAATAGCATTGCTTATAAAAAATTTTTGCTTTGTCGGCTACCAAGCGCAGCAAAAAATCCTTTTATCTCAACAACATACGTATAGCAAATTGATTAAAAATCAATATAAATCAATGACTTACGATTGATTTTTTCATTGACACCGCAACAAAAATCGCTAGCATAATCGTCGGTATCTCATTGCTTGACGGTTGAAGCGTTCAAGCAACTACAGATGCCGAAGGACCATCCTTATTGCATCTCCGGCTCAGTGCCAGGGCCTCCTCACTTAGTGATGGAGCAATCCTTGGCCTCCATGAGGCCGTACTCGCAATCTGCCGGTGGTTTACAGCTTCAACACTGAATCGGACTGCGCCAGCGAACTCAGCACCAAGCTAGTAAAA
The DNA here is from genome assembly GCA_040391435.1 of Aureliella helgolandensis. Lineage (GTDB taxonomy): Bacteria > Planctomycetota > Planctomycetia > Pirellulales > Pirellulaceae > Aureliella > Aureliella helgolandensis_A. The sequence continues at coordinate 8,540 of JBEBXX010000046.1, forward strand.
ATCGCTCCTGCCGCCTACGAGCGGCCACAAACCATCCGCCTCGCGCATTGCGCCGAAGCGACGGACTTCTATCGCCCAAATTTTTGAGGAATGTCAGCTATGAAGTAGCCAACTGAATGAGATGAGAACTTGCACAAAAGGCCAGCGCTC
>JBEBXX010000047.1:0-8687 GCA_040391435.1 Aureliella helgolandensis
CCTCAGGGCTGTGCGGCGGAGGCTTCAGCTTCAGCAGGCCGGTCAGCGGGCACTTCAGCAGGCACTTCAGCGGGGCCGAGAGGGGAGGTCAGAGCCGCGGTCAGCGGCCGCCCATCGGTGGCCGAGTAGTCCAGGCCCAGGAGCTGCGCAATCGTTGGAGCAATGTCGATATTTTCCACCTCCGACAGCACTGTTCCAGGCCGAATGCCAGCCCCGGCCAGCACACACAGGGCTTTCATCTTCGGAAGACTAGCTAGAAATCCGTGCGATCCGATCGCGGTTCTGGCCTCCGTATGAGAGGCTACCAGAGTATCGCCGTCGACCGCTCCCGAAACAGCGTAGCCGTCGGCCGCGACCAGCACGGCGTCGGGCGACTGCCGATACTCGCGAGGATGCTGCAAGCCGATTTCGGCATAGCGATCGGGCAGCAGTACATCCGCCACGCCCTCTTGACCCAAAAACATCTCTCGGAACTTTTGGGCAACCTGCGAAGCCTCGCCAGGATTGGTGCAGTACACCAGCCCGACGCCTCCCTCTGGGATGACATGCACCTGTGCGCTGCTCAGCTTCCCAGCCTCGACTGTCAGCAAACCCGCCTGTCGCAGCACCGCGTTGGGGCGGATCGCTTTGGGGGTTGAAGTGAAGCCGTGATCGGACAGGACGATCAGCGTGCTCTTTTCGCGAATACCTGCTTCATCCAGCGCAGCCACGATGCGTGCCAGACACATGTCGGCATAGGCATTGGCCGTGTAGCCTGCCTGTGTTTGGGGGCCCAACGCGTGGTGCACTCCATCGACATTCAACAGATGCACCAGCAGCAGGTTTGGCTTGCGGTGACGGATCAAATGGCAAGCAGCTTCGGTCCACACATAGTCGCGTGCCACGCTACTGAGCTTGCCAAAGGCTGCGTCGGTCCCCTCTGGCAGCAGGCGCAGTTCGACCAGCTCAGCTCGCAGTCGCGGCGTCATGTGCCGCACCGAACGCGGCACGTCGGAGAACGAGTCGTCGAGACTTTCTGACCCACGCGTGCATGGCCAATTGACCTCCGCAGTGGTTAGCCCGGTAGCATGCGCTACGTCCACGATTGTAGGTAGCCTGACCATATCGCTCTGATCGCGGTCGGACTCCACTCTGGTCGGCTCGCCCACCGCCCCTCGCACCAACATACCATTGGCTAGTACCCCGTGCTTGTCCGGTCGCACACCCGTAACGACCGTTGTGTGGTTGGGCCAAGTCACCGAGGGATTCGATACCGTCATGCCTCCTTGTGCGATCGCGCCCTGCGTGGCCAAGCGGCGGATCGTGGGAAGCGGTACATTCGGATCGTCGACCAGGTAGGCGGCCAAGCCGTCCAGCGAGACCACGATCACATGCCGGTCCGACTCCGCACCGGCGATCGGTGGCAACATCGGTGACGGCCACACAAGCGCAACCAAGCCGGCTGTGAATCCCATCGACAACAGCCCAAACTTCGTAGGTTTCATTGAAAGACTTTACAAGAAAATTTTTAACTGGAAACACGTGGCAAGAGGTTTTAAAAACGCCCTCCGCCCCCAAGCCGTTAGATTCTAGAAGATTCAGATTATAGAAGCCTCACTCCCCTGCCACAACTTTGCGTGCGGTGCGCGTCGAGCTTTCTCATCCGCTCATCGATTCGCTTTCCAAGCCTGTAGCTTATGTTAGAATGGGTTTGATGGACTCTTTGCATAGCCAAGCTGACGCTTTTGACGACCGCGCTGCAGATCGGCACAGCGGGACCACTCCCCCACCATTTGAAGTCAGCAGCGAGCATTTCCGAGCGATCGCCGACTACACCTACGACTGGGAGGACTGGCAGTCGCCCAGCGGTCAACTGCTATGGGTTAACTCTGCCGTAGAGCGTCTGACCGGATTCCGCCCGGACGAGTGTCTGACCATGCCCGATTACCCGCTGCCGCTGGTGGCACCGCGCCACCGCAAGCGGATCAGCCGCGTGATCGTCTCGGCCATCGCCGGTGCCAGCGGCAACAATGTCGAATTTCAAACCCAGCATCGCGACGGCAGCCTGCGCTGGATGGCCGTCTCGTGGCAACCCATGTACGGTGCAGACGGGCAACGCTTGGGCTTTCGCTCGAGCATTCGAGACATCGCTGATAAACGCGATCTGCGAGAACAACTGCGACTGCACAACGAACACCTCGAGCAGTTGGTGCAGGAGCGCACCGCGCGAATTATGCAGCTCGAAGAACAGCGCTTGAAAATGGAACGCATGGCCGCTTTAGGAGAACTGGCCGCGGGCGTTGCGCATGAGATCAACAATCCACTGGCGGGAATTCGCAACGCCTTTAGCTTGTTCAAATCGAGCCTCTCGCCCGACACCAAATACTACGAAATGCTGGATTTGATCGATGACGAGATCGAACGCATCAGCAAAATCACGCATCACATGTATCAGCTTTATCGCCCCAGTACAGGGCAGGCGACGAGATTCAACTTGGAGCGCACCATCCGCGACGTAGTGATACTTTTAGAACCGCTGATCAAACGCAGCGGTGTCACAGTTCAGGTCGCCGCGGCGGAATGCCGTGGCACCGATCAGCTCGACGCAACCGAAGTCGTCCTGCGCCAGGATGAACTCAAACAAGTCTTGTTCAACCTCGTGCGCAATGCCATCCAGGCATCCGAAGCGGGAACACAGGTCGAGGTGGCTTTGCAAACCACAGCCAAAAAGGCGATCATCGTTGTTACCGATCACGGGTGTGGCATCGACGCGGCCGTCATGCCGCAGCTATTTGATCCATTTTTTACGACCAAGACTGAACTGCCCAAGCAAGGTTTGGGCTTGGGACTTTCAGTCTCAAGCGGCCTGGTGGAAGCCATGGGCGGCAAGATCTCCGTCGAGAGTCAAATCGGCCGGGGGAGTAGCTTTACAGTCAGCCTACCCAGGACGGTCTAGCAGTATCTCTATCCATTAAGTATCCATGAAGAAAATTCTTGTAGCGGACGACGAACCTTTTTACCTGAAGACCACCGGAGAATTGCTGCGCAACGAGGGCTACTCGGTTACCTGTGTAGCCGATGCGGACGCGGCCATCGCCGCCTTGGGACAGGACGCCTTCGACCTGATCCTGTCCGACCTGAACATGCCCGGCAATTTCAAATTGGAACTGTTGCACACCAGCCGCTCCAAGCATGCCGACATTCCGTTGATTGTAATTACCGGTGTTCCTTCGCTGCCAACTGCCATCGAAAGCGTGCGACTGGGGATTACCGATTACTTGCTCAAGCCGGTCAAAGTGGACGATCTGCTGGCCAGCGTGCGCCGCGCGTTGATGTTAACCTCACCCCCTCCTAGGCCCGCGCCGCGGATGGCGGATTCCGCTACGCCGTCCGACAATCCGGCCGGGTCTGTGGCGGATACAGAATTAGCCCAAATCTTCCCTGAGATCGTCGGCACCAGCCCGCCAATGATCGAGCTGATGGAAATCATTCAGCTCGTAGCTGACTCTAACGCGAATATCTTGCTGACTGGTGAGAGCGGTACTGGCAAAGAGGTCGTGGCCCGCGCTATCCATCGCCTGAGCGCTCGCCACGCACACAACTTCCAAGTCATCGACTGCACAGCTATTCCCGAAGCGCTCTTCGAATCCGTGCTGTTCGGACATGTGAAGGGATCGTTCACGGGCGCAGTGCGAGACCAGGAGGGGCTGCTCAGCCAGTGCCATCGCGGCACCGCTTTCTTAGACGAACTGGGCGAACTGCCAGCCGGAGCCCAAGCTAAATTGTTGCGCGCCATCCAAGAGCAAACCTTCACTCCGGTCGGACAAAGTAATTCTATCCAAGTAGATACCCGCTTTATTTGCGCTACCAATCGCGACTTGCAAGCCGAAGTCAACGCGGGCCGCTTTCGCGGCGACCTGTTCTACCGCCTGGGAGTCATCCACATTGAACTTCCAGCACTGCGCGAACGCGGCGACGATGTGCTGTTGCTGGCCCAGCGTTTTTTGCTCGAGCTACGTCCAGCAAAGCGCACCATCGAGGGCTTTTCAGACCAGGCCCTGCAGGCGCTGAAAAACTACTCCTGGCCGGGCAATATTCGCGAGCTGCGCAACGTCGTCGAACGCGCAGTGACGCTCGCGCGCAGCCCGATTATTGGCTTGGCCGATCTGCCGCGACAAATAAGCGAGAGTTCAGACACGGCGTCCAAGGATGGCCTGGACCTAGCCGAAATCTCCCGCGAAGAGGCAATCGACAGCGCAGAACACTCGTATCTGACCGTGCTGATGCAAAAGCATGATGGCAATATCGCCGCCGCCGCACGGCAAGCTGGCCTGTCGCGGCAGGGCATGAACAAACTGCTCAAACGTCACGAAATCGAAGCCGCAGAATTCCGCAGCAATTAAGCCCTTGCTAGAAACGGTTGCGAGCGGTAGCTTTGAGCAGCCCCGCGGCGCGGCCGCCGTTCTCCCAGACTTCGGCCATATCGCGCAGCACTCAATTGTCCTGGCGACTTCCGCTGCGGCCAAACCAACTCTGCCGACCATTTCCAACCGCTGAAAATAACGCATATGAAACCCAAGGACACGGCTGCCCAATTGCCTGATGAGCAGCGAATTGTCATGACCGCCGTGGGCCTGACCAGCCCGCTGGGCAACGATGTGGAAACGCTGCGTGAAAACCTGCTGGCTCAGCAGAGTGGCATCCAAGACTACGAGATCCGCTACGTCGGCAAAACGCTGGCTGGCATCTGCGACTTTCCCAATACCCAGTACCAAACAAAAAAAGACGTCCGCCGTGGAACACGCGCAGGTGCAGTGGGTATCTGGGCGGCCAACGAGGCCGTGCGTCGCTCAGGCTTGGACTGGGACAACGTCGATAAATCGCGCGTCGGCATTTACATCGGCGTGACCGAGCATGGCAATGTCGAGACCGAAAATGAAATCTATCTCATCAAAGGCTTTGACTACGATACGCAGTACTGGTCGCATCACCATAATCCGCGCACCGTAGCCAACAATCCGGCTGGCGAAGTAGCCCTCAACATGGGCGTGACCGGGCCTCACTACACCATTGGTGCCGCCTGTGCGGCTGGCAATGCGGGCATCGTGCAAGGGGCGCAGATGTTGCGTCTGAACGAATGCGACATCGCCATCGCCGGCGGCGTCTCGGAGAGCATTCATACGTTCGGAATCTTTGCCAGCTTCAAAAGCCAAGGCGCGTTGGCCTCACACGAGGATCCCACCAAAGCTAGCCGACCGTTTGACCGAGATCGCAATGGGATCGTCGTCTCAGAGGGTGCCTGCATCTATGTCCTGGAACGCTTGAGCGACGCCAAGGCACGCGGTGCGCAAATCGTCGCTGAGATCGTTTCCTACGCGATCAACACCGATGCCACCGACTTCGTTCTTCCCAACCCCGAGCGGCAGGCTCAGTGCATTGAGCTGGCCCTCAAACGCGGCGGTTTGACGGCCTCCGACATCGATATCGTGAGCACGCACGCTACCGGCACCTCCAGCGGCGATGCGCAGGAGTGCAAGGCGCTGCGCCAGGTATTTGACGGATCGCCCAAGACCTACTTCAACAACACCAAGAGCTTCATCGGCCACGCGATGGGTGCCGCCGGAGCGCTGGAATTAGCCGGCAATCTGCCCAGTTTCCAAGACCATGTAGTGCACGCCACGATCAACCTCGACAACCTCGATCCCGACTGCGCGCTGGACGGCCTCGTCGCCAACGAAGCTCGCCCGGTCGATCGCGTCACGTACATCCTTAACAACTCCTTCGGCATGTTGGGCATCAATTCCGTTTTAATCGTCCGCCCCCTATAAATTCGCCCCTGGGTTGCGGCACAGCGACTGGTAGCCAGATGAACGAAGATAGCCAGCTCGACCTCACCTCGGAACCCTTCCCGCCAACGGGCACCGATGCGCCACATTCGGCTCGTGCCGCGCCCAAGGCGAAGCCTCAACAGCGCAGGCCGACGATGCGCATCTTCTTTAACTGTTGCAGAGTTTACTCAGTCGTGTATGTTCCCCACGCCGTCCTCAACGGCCAGTTGTGGAGCTGGCGATTTCACTGCCCGCGTTGCGGAAGTTTGGTTGACATCCCGCTGGATGCATAGCAATTATTTTTAGGCTTTACCACTGCAACGCTCATCTAAGCATCCCGATGAATTGAGCTGGCAGCTCGACCAGCTCCGCCGCTGGACAGCGCTGATAGCAATTGGGCTGACGGCTGTCACGTGGCGACTGTGGTGGGGTGGTGCGGAGTTTCCCGCGATACCGTTTAGTGCATGGCTGAGTGACGTCCCCTGGATCGTCGACCGCGCTAGCTGCTGCGCATGGTTGTTCGGGCTGACTCTCGTGCTCGTGGGGAACATGCGGCACAGTCAGTGGGGCTGGACTGTAGTACTTGTAGCCGGCGGAGTTTTGGGCCTGCTCGACCAACATCGCTGGCAACCATGGTTCTACCAATTGCTACTGTACGCTGCTGTCTTCAGGCTGAGCGCTCCATCGCGCACGGCCCGATTGCTGGTGTGGCTGACTGTTAGCATCTATCTCTATTCGGCGCTGGGGAAATTCGATACACAGTTTTTACACACGGTCGGCCAGCAATTCTGGCAAGCACTAATGCACTTGTTCGGTGTTTCGCAAGGCACAGATCGGCCATCGGCAGAGCGTCCGATCGCGGTTATCGCGCTGCTGCCCGCAGCCGAAATGCTGCTCACCGTAGGACTCGCCTGGCGGACCACGCGACGCGCGGCAGGCGTGCTGGCGATGATTTTTCACGTGGGATTGATGCTCCTCCTCGGACCACTGGGACTTAACCATTCCGCCGGCGTGGTGCTGTGGAATTTGCAATTTGCTGGACAAGCCCTGTGCCTGTTCGTGCTGGCCAATGGGAGCCAGACGCGACAACTGCCCACGCGCGAATCAGGGCCGACACGCACTGCTTGGCGCGATCGTTTCGCCACCGCGATTGTCGGCTTGGCAATCCTATTGCCCGTGGGCGAGCGCTGGGGCCACTGGGACCATTGGCTGAGCTGGGCCCTGTATGCACCGCACAGCAGCCGTACCGAAGTATGGATCGCCAGCACGGCCGTCGACAGCTTGCCCGGGTCACTGCAACAGGCGATCGCCGCCGAGCAGACGCAGCGGGCCGGCCAACACCCAGCCCTGTGGTTGCGCGTGCCCATCGAACGCTGGTCTTTGGAACAGACCGGCACGCCAGTCTATCCGCAAGCACGCTTTCAACTGGGGGTCGCGCGCGCGCTAGCCGAGCGAGTCGATTCTGAATTTAAAATCAAGGTGATCGTTCGTAGCGCCGCTGCGAGGTGGGACGGTCGCCGTCAAAATCGCGAGTTCCAGGGCACTTCTCAGTTAGCGAATGCTGCTCAAAATTTCTGGATTGGCACCACGCCCAGGCATCTTAAGACCGCCAGCTAGCTCAGAGACTTCCAGGAGCCGGCGTAGCGGAAGCCGGGCTGCGGCCACGCACGACTTGCGTAGCGATGCGATCGTCTAGGTTGGGACGAAAAATTGTCAGCATCACAAACGGCAGGAACCAAGCCATGAATAGCCCGCCGCCATTGCCGTGCCAGAATTGGGCAGCCAGCATGATGGCGGCAGTGCCACAGATCAGCGTCCCCAGATTCTTGCGCGGCGGCCAGAACACAAAGGAGACGGCCAAAAGAATGAAGGCTACTAAAACGGGTAGTCGGAAATCGGCTTGAAAACGTCCCGGACCCCACACGCCTACCAAACCTTCCATGCGTGGCAGCCACAAGCCATACATGCTGCGCAGATGATCTCCAAATGCTTCCGCCCCTTGCAGCAACAGCAGTCCCGATAGCAACAGCAAACTGCCACCAACGCCTCCCAGCAGTCGCTTCAGCCCGCGATGCCAGTAGAAGCTGATCCACAACGGCAGTAGAAATAGCGGATAGTAGACCAGCCCGGCAGCCAGTCCCAACAGCATGCCGGCCAATACCGGTTGGCGATAGGCTAAGAGCGCCAACACAAGTAACGCGGCCGGAACAATGTGTTCCAAATTCCCCGTCATCTGCGCCGTGTAGGGCAGCAGCAGATACATCACGGCGCATCCAATTCCGGTTTTGACATTATCAAAGTGCCAATAACCAACCCCCACGATCCCGAAGACGATGGCCAAGTTGGACAAGATAGCTAAGATTCTTGCGATATTGGGCAGCCAGCGTCCATCCTCGATCGGCAAACCGTCCACCGCTCCATGCGGAACATCGTCGGGCATGGTTGGCAATTCCGGGAGCATGTTCAGCAGTGCGTAGCCAGGCCCCAGCTCAGGGCCGCGCTCGCGTTGCTCAAGTGGCGAACTGGTAATCACGTTGGCCATCAAGAACAAAAACAGCGACACGCCAATAAAGCTCAAGCCTCCTATCGATAGATTGGGGATAAGCAGTGGTCGCCTGACCAGCGCCGGATCGATCAGCATGCGGATCATCAACAGCAGACATGCGAATAGCAAGGCGATGAAACCATAGAACTCAAGAGAAGCGGCGGCCATGCGCGTCGACTGCTGGACTGCCGGGTAGCCCTGTTTATTGACCGCGCCGGCCACATCGATGGCTTGATTCGGAGCTGCAGTCTGAGCGACTGGCATATTGGCAACTGGCATATCGGCGCGTGGCAAGCCGGCAAGCGTTCCACTGGCGGCGGTTGAGTTGGCGACTA
>JBEBXX010000048.1:0-8681 GCA_040391435.1 Aureliella helgolandensis
CAAGGACTCGGTGGGCTTAGCCGCCTACACCATGGATTCACACCATGTGCAGCGATACGTCGATGCCAACGGGCAACTGAAAAACGAAGGAGACGTTCAAGTAGGCGGGTTCTCGCCCTACGCCATCTCCTACGCAGCGCTCACACCCCAAGCTGCACAGTGCGACAACTTGTTGGCCCCAATTTGCCTGAGTGCTTCTCACATCGCCTTTGGCTCCATTCGCATGGAACCCGTCTTCATGGTCCTCGGCCAGTCCGCCGCAACTGCGGCTATGCAAGCGGCCAATTCCGATATCGCCGTTCAAGATGTACCCTACGAAGCCCTCAAACAGCAACTGCTCGCCGATGGCCAAGTGCTAACTTGGAGCGGTCCCGTGCGCAAGGCTCCAGTCGCTTTGGACCTAGACGCTTTCGAAGGTATCGTTATGGACGATGAACAGGCAACGCGAACCGGCTTCAACTCACGCAGCCACGCTATTGGCCCCATGGTTGGAGTAGGTTACCGACATGACGGCAACTCCAACAAAGGCACCCAAAGCATAAAGTTTTCAGTCACTATCGAACAAGCCGGTACATACGAACTGCGTCTAGCCTATGCAGCCAACCCCAATCGCGCTACCAACGTTCCACTGCACATTCACACGGGGCAGACGTCTCAGACAGTGCGTGTCAACCAACGCAAACCCGCCGAGCAACCGCCGTTTGCTACGATTGGCCGATTCGATTTGCCGGCCGGGCCAGTTGTGTTCGAGTTCACCAATACCGACACCGACGGCTACGTCGTAGTTGACGCCATCCAGCTCCTGCCGCCCACCCCGTGATTCCAACCCGTCATCAGCCATCCATTAGCTTCCTTCATGAGGTATAAAACCATGTCCATCATCGGTCGACTCCCGCTACTTGCTGCATCGATCGCGCTGGGCGTAGCCCCGCTGGTCGCCCATTGCCAGGGCGAAGGACCGCAGAGCAGACCTCTGCAAGGCGTTCCAGCCGGTATCGAAAAACCACTGCTGATTGCACCCCGGGCTGACAATGGCCGCAACAGCGAAGGCGACTTCATCCAGCTCAAGGACGGTCGTCTGCTGCTGATCTACACTAAGTTCATTGGCACAGACGATCATGCGCCCGCAGATTTAGTTGGTCGCTATTCGTCAGATGGCGGAAAGACCTGGGCACCTCAGGACGTGGCTGTTATTGAACGCCAGCCAGGTGAATCCAACCTGATGTCCGTCTCACTGTTGCGACTGCAGGATGATCGCATCGGGCTGTTTTACATCGTCAAATATAAAAGCCCAGCGGAAGATAAATATCCCTATCGCGACTACATCGTGATGCGTACCAGCAGCGACGAAGGTGCGACTTGGTCGGAACCCAGCTATGTGGTCCCCAAGGACCAGCCCGGCTATCGCGTGCTCAACAATGACCGAGTCGTGCAATTGAAAAGTGGCCGACTGATCGCACCACTGGCTGTACACTACGTGCCAGGCTGGCCCAAACACAGAGATTCCGCGCAAATCGTGTGCTACTTGTCCGATGACCAAGGCCAGACATGGCGGCCCAGCGCGAGCCTGCTCGAATCCGAACTACTGGCTCAGGAGCCGGGCGTGGTGGAATTGCAAGATGGACGGCTAATGATGTTTTGCCGCAGCACCGATTGTCAGTTGAGCTCCTACTCCCAGGACGGCGGCGAGACCTGGACTGCGCTGCAGCGGTCGAATATCTCACAACCCACCACGTCGCCCGCATCCATCGAACGCATACCCGCCACCGGCGACTTGCTCTTAGTGTGGAACGACGGCAATGATCCACTCGCAGCCGTGAAGCCCATTGGTCGCCGGCCGTTCAACACGGCCATCTCCAAAGACGAAGGCCAAACCTGGCAGAACGTACGGAATATTGGCAGCGATCCGCAGGGATGGTACTGCTACACCGCCATCGAATTCAGCGGCCAACACGTGCTGCTAGCCCACTGTGAATTTCCCGGTCTGAATTCGCTGCAGGTAACCCGCATTCCCATCGCTTGGCTATACGCAGCGCCTGAGTGACTACGCCACCGGGGCCGCTGTAGGCGCGCCACGAGCGCAGAGCCGTTGTGATAATTTTCGGGACGGTTGCGTCACCTCTGGGCTGTGACGTAAGTGCGCGTTGCTCCTGACGGCCTACTTGCGCGTGACGGCCTAGCTCTAGCTCAAACCGCGCGCAGCGGGCAGGCGGGCGACGATCGAGATGCCAAAGACTGCCAAGCACAGGATCAACAGCTTGATGGCATTCGGCAACGCGCCCCACATCAGCGTAGGCCCCACCAACAGCAAGACCATTGAGCAAGCCAAGAGTTTTACATTGCGCCGTACACCGCGCTGCTCACGCCAATCTCTTAGTGGCAAGCCCACAATTGGCCAAGCCAGCACCCTGGCGTGCAAGGCTGGCGAGACGCGGACTAGGAAATAGCACATCAGCAGCAAGAAGGGCGTCGTGGGGACTCCAGGTAGGACGACTCCCACCACCGCCAGCACAAAGAAGAATCCGGCCAGGCACCAGTACGCCAGTCGCCGCACGCCACGCGCCGGCGCAATGGACTTGGCTTGAAAATAGCTCCTAGTTTGGTCAGTCATGAGCTCGCACAATACCGGCTTGGTTGGGCAGACGCAACGCGCTTCAGCCCTCTAGGATATAGCGCCAATTCTACACGTCAAGATATAGATCATGAGCTCAGCGAGCGAAGCTAAGTTTCGTCAATGCGCATGCTAAAGATCCCCAGTTTGCACTTGTGCGCAAGAGCCCTGAAAGCACTGCAAGCGCTGAACGCCAGCGTTTAGTGACGGCATACCATTTGCTTCCTGGGTAGTGTTGTTCGAATCGGAAAGACTGCGAAAACTCGCCGTGAGCCGTTCGCAGTAACCAGCGTGCCCGTTGTCTTACTCGGAGTAAACGATATGCCACATGTCAAACCATTGTCTATAGATGACGCACCCTCTGCGGCGCAGCCCATACTCAAGGCCATCGAGAAAAAGTTCGGCCAATCGATGAACATCTTCAGCACGGCAGCTTACCAGCCCGACGTGCTGGGCGGATTGACGCAAATCAACGATGGCATCCGCAAAGACCTGCCCGAAAAACTGCGCGAGCTGGCCTACTTCAAAGCCTCGCAAGTCAACAACTGCGATTACTGCATGCATTACCACAAGCAAGCCGCCAAGAAGGCCGGGCTGAGTGACGCGCAGCTACAGGCGACCACCGATTTCCAAAGCAGCGATGCCTTCGACGACCAAGAGAAAGCCGTCCTGATGTATGCCGAGCAGTTGACCAAGACTGCCAAGGTGGACCCAGCAGTCGCTGAGCGGCTCAAGCAATTCTTGGATGAGAAGCAATTGGTCAGTCTGGCGGCCACCGTCGCATTGGCAAACTTTACCAATCGCTTCAATCATGGATTGGATATACAGTTGCCATGAAAACTGCCAATACAAAGACCTTTGATCTAATCGTCATCGGCACCGGTCCTGCAGCCTCCACCGTTTCGAAAAAAACGGCCGAATCCGGACGCTCGGTGGCCGTGGTCGAAGCGCGAGACTACGGCGGAACATGCGCCTTGCGCGGCTGTAACCCTAAGAAAGTCTACACCAACGCCAGCGACTTGATCGACCGCGTCTGGGGAGCCAACGGCAAATTGGCGACGTTCAACGAGCCTTCAATCGATTGGCCTGAGCTGCTGAAATTCAAGCGCGAGTTTACCGAGCCTGTCCGCGAGTCGAGCGAGGGCTCGTATCGCAAGCTAGGCATCGAGACCTTTCATGGCACCGCTCGTTTCGCAGGACCGACGACCATCCAAGTCGGCGATCAGACGCTCGTGGGCCAGCGGATCTTCATCGGCACCGGAGCTATACCCGCACCGCTGGACATCGAGGGTGCCGAGCACATCACGCATAGCGATACGTTTCTGGAACTGGAACACATGCCACCGAGAGTTCTGTTTATTGGCGGCGGATACATTTCGATGGAATTCTCAAACGTCGTCGCGCGATACGGCAGCCGTGTCAGCTTGGTCGACCAACATCCACGCCCTTTAAAACATTTCGATCCAGACTTAGTGGATCAATTGGTCAAATACTCGGCTAACTTCGGCATCGAATTCTTAGGTAGCTCCCAAGTAGAAGCAGTACGCCAATCCGCCGACGGTGCTTTAGAAGTAGTTGTTAGAAAACCCAACGGCCAGCCGCAGCGCAGCGATAGCACGAAGAATGCATCCTCCAGTTGGCGGACCATCGTGGCGGACCTCGTGGTGCACGGAGCAGGCCGAGTCCCTAACATTGCGAAGCTGAATTTGGACGCCGCAGATGTCCGTCATAACAAACGCGGCATCGAGGTCGATCAGTCCATGCGCAGCACGTCCAATCCGCGAGTGTTCGTCGGCGGCGATTGTGCAGATACTCAGTTGCCAAGGCTGACTCCCGTTGCCAACGAACAAGCGCGAGCTGTCGTTAAGGCCCTGTGGGATGAAGCCGGCGAGCACAAGCCGGACTACGGTGCCGTGCCGCAAGTTGCATTTACCACCCCCTGCGTGGCCGCGGTCGGTCTGTCCGAGTTGCACGCCCGAGAGCAATTTGAGGATGTGGACGTCCGCCACGAGGACACGTCGGACTGGGGCTCCGTTCGCAAAAGCGGACAGACCTGTGCGGGATACAAAGTCATCATAGATCGCCGCACGGACCGCATCCTCGGGGCACATCTGCTCGGGCCCGCTGCGGAAGAAACTATCAACTTGTTCGCGCTGGCCATGAAGTTTGACTTGACGGCCAGCGATCTCAAATCGACTCTGTTCGCCTTTCCCACCTTTGCATCCGATGTGCGGCGGATGGTGTAGCTTCGGGCCTGCCCGCCGCGTCTTTGTGTACTCGCGACTAACGCACGCACTCCTGCTGGGGCCGCAAATCGGCTACGATATTCAATGGCTAAGCAAACTCTTTGGCCAATCGCAATTCACACCACGATAGAATGGGAATGAACACATGTCTTGGGTCATCGTTTTGGCGGTCGTAGTTGGCGTCGTGTTGCTGATCGCAATGTACGCGGCCAGCATTTATAACCAGTTGGTTTCGCTCAAAAATCGGTTTGCCAATGCTTTCTCTCAAGTCGAGGTGCAGCTCAAACGTCGGTATGATCTGATTCCAAACTTGGTCGAAACAGCCAAGGGCTATATGGCACACGAGCGCGATACATTCGAGGCGGTGGTCAACGCGCGCAATGCGGCCATGAGCGGCTTGCAACAAGCGTCGGCCAATCCAGGCGACGCTGCGGCGATGCAGGCACTCTCCGGAGCCGAACAGGGACTGAGCGGTGCACTGGGCCGACTGTTTGCGCTAGCCGAGGCCTACCCCGACTTGAAAGCCAATCAGAACATGATGCAGCTTAGTGAAGAGATTACTTCGACCGAGAATAAAGTTTCCTTTGCGCGGCAAGCCTACAACGATGCTGTGACCGCATACAACACCTACCGACAAAGCTTCCCCCCGGTTATCTTCGCCGGCATGTTCGGACACTCGACCGACGCCGAATTGCTCCGCTTTGACTCAGAAGCCATCGCCGAGGCCCCTAAGGTTTCGTTCAATTAAACGGGAGTCCTGGTGTCTACAAGGCTTTGATTCATGTCCACCAATTTCTTTGAACAACAGGCCACAGCCAAGAAGAGTACGACTTGGCTGCTGGTGATGTTCTGCCTAGCCACCGTAGCCATTGTGGTTACAGTCACCGTCGTCGTCGCGATCGCCGTATCGGCTACCCCGGGCGATCCCAATGCTCCAGCAGCTTATGGCGAAGCGCAGTCGCCTTGGCCTCTTGCAATCCTAGCCGGCGTGGGCACCTTGCTACTCATCCTGGGAGGATCATTTTTTAAGATCCTCGCCTTGCGAGCTGGCGGCGGTGCATCGGTGGCGGAGAGCCTGGGAGGGGTGCGCCTTTATCCAAACACTACAGACCTCAGCGAACGCCGCCTGTTGAATGTGGTCGAAGAGATGTCCATCGCATCGGGGGTGCCTGTGCCTCCGGTCTTTCTGTTAAAAGATGAAGCGGGCATCAACGCCTTTGCGGCCGGTTACTCGCCCAGCGACGCCGTGCTGGGCATTACGCGCGGAGCGTTGGAACAGTTGACGCGGGACGAACTACAGGGCGTATTAGCACACGAATTCAGCCACATCCTCAACGGGGACATGCGGATCGGCATTCGCGTCATGGGTGTGCTCTATGGAATTCTGCTGATGGGTTTCGTCGGACAATTGATTTTTCGCACGGTGGCCTACGGCGGACGCTCGCGCTCCAACGAGAAAGGTGGCAACAATGCAGTCATGGTGATCTTGCTCATCGGCGTAGCCTTGATCGTACTCGGCTTCGTCGGCACTTTTTTGGGAAACCTCATCAAAGCCGCCATCTCGCGACAACGCGAGCGCCTGGCAGATGCCTCCGGTGTGCAATTCACGCGCAATCCAGCCGGTTTGGCCGGTGCCCTCAAACGCATCGGTGCTGCCCAGGCCGGCTCGCAGCTCCAAGCTCCCAATGCAGCTCAAGCCAGCCACATCCTGTTTGCCGAAGGTGTGTGGAAGAACATGTCGGGACTGTGGTCTTCTCATCCTCCCCTGGCCGAACGCATCCGCGCGCTGGATCCAAGCTGGGACGGTGTCTATCCGGCCGCCGGCTCCAATGCGCGCCTGATCGCAAGCGAGCTGTCCGCCGCGGGCGCATTGCCTCGCTCGTCGCACAAGACCTCGCGGGCTTTCTCCCATACCTCGCCACTGGCCGCCGGATTTGCTGAGGGCTCTACATCGCGCTCAGCCGCCAATGAAGTACCGCTACCAGTGGTCGACCGCGCTATCGAACATGTAGGCAAGCCCACACAAGCGCATGTCGACTACGCTAGCGGTCTGTGGCCATTGCTGCCCGACTCAGTTATCAGCGCAGTGCGCGAGCCCTATGCTGCGCGCGCTGTCGTGTTGGCTTTACTGCTGAACCGAGATGCAACAATTCGCACTCAACAGTTCCACGCCCTCAGTGGCTCAATAGAGCGCGACGTGGTGCGTCTGATCACCCAACTTGCGCCACACATCGATGCACTCGACACGCGAGTTCGCTTGCCCTTGGTCGATCTTGCCCTACCAGCTCTGACATCCCTGTCCCCACCGCAATACCGGCAGTTTATCACAGCCTTTCGCACTTTGGCGGCCGCCGACGGACAACTGGATCTATTTGAATGGGTTCTGTCGCAGATAGTTATTCGCCATCTTCAGCCGCACTACGATAAGGCCCACCCACCATCCTCCGGCCGCTTGCGGTTGGAACGACTCTCAGAACCGTGTGCCGTCGTACTCTCTGCCATCGCCCACGCGGGCAACTCAGATGAAAAAGCTCAGCACGCCTTCGCTGCGGCCGCCGCCGTGCTCCCCCATGTTTCGCTGACACTGCTCGCCCGGCCGGCGGCTGGCCTACCACAACTGCGCCAAGCCCTCAACGCGATTGCTCAAGCAACATCGCACGCGCAGGGACGGCTCGTGGATGCGTGCGCTGCCTCTATTAGCGCAGATGGGCACGCCACCATTGAGGAGGTGGAATTGCTGCGCGGTATTTCCGATTTGCTCGGCTGCCCCATGCCGCCCCTGTTGGTCGACCAGGGCTAAGCGAAGCTAAGGTCCCAAGGAAAATTAACCAGGAGCCAAACAATGCCCAACTATTTCCTAACGCTGATGTGGGCTGGGGCATGCCTCTGCTGGCCAGCGTTTTGTTGTGCTGCACAGAAACCCAATATCATTTTCATTTTGGCCGACGATCTCGGCTACGGTGAATTGGGCAGCTATGGTCAACAAGTCATCCACACACCCCGACTGGATCAGATGGCTCGAGAAGGCATGCGCTTCTCTCAGTTCTATGCGGGCTGCACCGTGTGCGCCCCCAGCCGCAGTGTGCTGATGACCGGCCAACACACCGGCCACACCTATGTCCGCGGCAACGCTGGAGCGGCCGACACCTCGGTCCAGTCACTGCGCGAACAAGATGTGACGCTGGCCGAAGTGCTCAAGTCCGTGGGCTACCACAATGGGCTGATCGGCAAATGGGGGCTGGGTGAGGTCGATCAGCCAGGCTTCCCTCTACGGCAGGGTTTCGACTCTTTTTTTGGCTACTTGAGCCAAGTTCATGCGCACAATTATTATCCGGAATTTCTGTATCGAAACGACCGGCGCGTACCGCTGAGAAATGAAGTCCAACAGCCGCCCGGCACTGCTAAAAATTTCCTGGGTGGACACGCCACTAAAAAAGTGGACTATTCACATGACCTGTTTGCCAACGAGGCGCTCAAGTTCGTGCGCGAACAATCGAATGAACCGTTCTTCTTGTACTTGGCACTGACCATTCCCCATGCCAACAACGAGGCGGCACGCGTGGTGGGCAACGGTGCCGAAGTGCCAACCTATGGCATCTACGCCAATCGCGACTGGCCCGATCCAGACAAGGGACACGCTGCCATGATCACCCGCATGGACGCAGACGTCGGACGGCTCTTAGATCTGCTTAAGGAACTGTCCATCGAAGATAACACATTGGTATTTTTTACCAGCGATAATGGCCCTCATAAGGAATCGCGACACAACCTAGAACGCTTTAATCCCAGCGGGCCATTGACCGGCACCAAACGCGCTCTGACTG
>JBEBXX010000049.1:0-8647 GCA_040391435.1 Aureliella helgolandensis
TCCTGGCGAATCCAGGCATAGTCACTCTCGCGAGCAGCGGGTTGTCCGCGGGATAGTGGGCTGAGTTGTGCGCCGGGCGAGGGCTGAAAGGCAGGGGCTTCGACGTCTGGCGCGACGCTGCGCGAGACTGGCTTTTGCCGGCGGCTCGTATCGCTGTGGTCCAGGTCATAGCGGTTAGGATCATAACGGCTGGCGTTTTCCCTATAGGCTGGCGAGGCAGCACCATCGGGCGCGGGACGCAGCACAATCTGTGCATGAGCAACGGTACCGACGTGCAAACTAGTCAGCATTCCGAGTGCTAGCCGCACACACTGTCGCCAAGCGTTCAATCGCCGCGTATTTGAATAGCCCAACATGAATAACCTCGACAGTAACTTGACTGGTGCCAATTCCCGAGCCGCTGCCGAGCTAAGAATGAGTATTCTCAGAGACATGCGACAATCCACACCCGCTTCGTCGAAATCCCGTCGACGCAGAGGCAAACATACGAAATCGTAAGGTGTGGAATCGGCAATCCCGCCGAGTCACGCCTAGGCCAAAGCCGCGCAGAGCCAATGATAGCTACTCAGGCGGCCGGCCTATGCTTGTAAATCGCTGTGTACGGACAGTTGCAATTGTGCGTAGCCGTCCGATCAGTTGGGTCGTAAGCTTTTGCACGTCCTGTTACGACTCGCTCGCATCATATGCCGCCTCGACCCATTCGGACCAGTCCCTAAATCTGGATTTTTCCAGCTTAATTTCACACGCGATGCACAGCCGCGCATGTGGCGACGCTGCAAGACTCTAGGGCGTCAACGCGCCATACGAAGCTACAGAGCGCTGCGCCGCTGCGCCCGCTTTCTTTGTTTGAGTGACCGCCGCCACCGCGCTCAGCCGACTTGCACTCTCACCGCTCGGCGCAGGTCGCGTCCACATCGAGCGACCTCTAAGCTGTGCCTTAGCATTGTAGATGTCTGTAATCAAAGTTTCGTAGCCTTGGACCATGCTGTGCAAACTCCACTGGTCGCGGACGAGCTGCCGTCCAGCCCGCCCTAGTCGGGCAGCCCGTTGGGGATGCCGCAGCACGCTCAGCATGGCGGCAGCCGTCTCCTCCCAACTCAGTGGCTCAGTCAACATGCCGGTTTTTCCATCGATGACGGTTTCCGAAATCGAACCGACATTGGGGGCTATGACGGGAACACAGCACGCCAAAGCTTCTAGTATCGACACCGGATTGGCCTCATTGCGGCTGGTCAAACAGAACATATCCAGTCCGGCGAGAATCCGTTCCGTGTCGTGGCGGTTGCCTAGCAAATGGAACTGGGATCGCTGGGAGAGTGCAGACAGATTAGCCTCGATCGCTTGACGCTCAGCTCCTTCGCCCACGATGACGAAGTGTGTTTCTGGAAAATGTCGCAGGACCTCGCGCGCGGCCATAATGAACTGTGCATGGTTTTTCTCTGGCCGCAGCGCAGCCACAATACCGGCTACCTGCGCCTCGTCGGCAATGCCCAACTCGGAACGCAACCAGGCGCGTTGGGCATGGTTGGGGCGGAAGCGGTTGACATCCACCCCATTGGGAATTGTGTACACTCGCTGAGCCGGAAATCGCTCGTGCTCGGCCAGATATTCAGCATGAGCCCGAGCCACCGCGATAAAACCATCCGTCAGCGGAGTCAGCCAACGATTCAGGCGTCCCACTCCATCGGGCCAGCCCGTCGAATGCAATGCGCTGCACACTACCGGCACGCCTGCCATCTTGGCCGCCAGCCGCCCCCAAAACATTTTATCTCCCGCCCCAACGGTAATAACCACATGGGTCTTGCCACGCCGCAGTAAGTAGGCCAGTCGCGGCAAGATGCTGACGTCCCATTTGGCGGGCAGCAGGTTGGCATAAACGGGTATCTCAGCGGCCAACTCGTTACCGAGTTCCCCAGGCTCCTTTAGACAAACCACCTCAGGCGAAAAAGCGGAGCGGTCCATCTGGCGAATCAAGTTCACCAACAGCGTCTCAGCACCTCCGACCGGCATGCTCGTGATAATGAACTTAACATTTAGCTTGCCAACAAAGCTCGCTGGCGTCGAAGGGATCTTATAGCGCGACATGATAGTCCTAATTAGCGGTAAACATGAATTGGCTGTGCAAATTTTCCGGGTCGGGCAAAGGCGCACCCTCCATCTGACTATGGATCCGATCAGCGTTTTCGGTCGGCAGAAGGCAGCCGCTTTTGACGTCGGCTGGCATCGGTGTTAGGCGTTGCATGGGTGCATCAACATAAGGAAACTCCCTCCGCTGCCGCAGCTTGCGAGGGTCGTAGGTCAACCAGTTCTTGAGCCGCTGCAGTCCTGGATCGGCGTGGATGCGCCGCAAGTGAAAGCTGTTTTGTCCAGGCCAATTCCAATCTCCATAGGCTGAGCAAAAGCCGGCTAGGCCAGCCCGCGCCACGGCATCGATGGCGAGCTGCGTAAAGTTACGCACTTGACCGAACGGGAAGGCAAAGTAACGCACCGGTCGACCGAGCCAATTCTGCAAATCGCATATGCTGCCATAAATTTCGTCGTCGATGCGGGCGGCGTCGAGCACCTTGCCCAAATCGGGATGTGACCGCGTATGCGCTGCGATCTCAATCCCCAATTCGGAGAACTCGCGCAACTGCGCGACGGAATTAGGAGCCAGCGCCGTCCCTAATGCTAGATCGTGTGGGAAGCTCTTACCGGTCCTCACGAATTCGGTGGACACAAAATAGGTGGCAGGCAACTTGCGGCGAGCGAGTTCAGCTATAGCAAAGTCGGCATTTTCGGCATAACCGTCATCAAACGTTAGACACACGGTGGGTTGTTTACAAACACCCGTACGCAGACGACGCTGAGCCTCTGCCAGATCAACAATGTCAAAGGTTTCTTGCAGCCAGTCCAACTGGCGCGCAAAGTCTCGCCGGCTCAACGTCCAAGCATTGGGGTGCGTGTCAGCAACGCGATGATAGAACAGAATTCCCACGGGAACTTGACCGGCGAGTCGCATGGCTTTCAGCGCACGGTGCCGCTGGATTCGTGTGGATTGGCGATAGAGCCAAACCATGTGCTCTTTCATAGGGTCGCCTTGGTAGGGAGGCTTTGCACAACAAGTCGAGTTGTCGGAGTCAACAGCTTGAGCGGATAGTCACTTTGGCAGCAACCTTGCGCTCCTGAATTGTGTCTTGCAAAGCGTAAGCAGGCGCGTTCGACGTACACAAGAAGTGTTAGCTTGTGCGCTCTGCAGGCGGCTGTAACGTTTAAAGCGAATGTGCTAGGCCGGCGTGGATGGCCGGCTAAAACATGCCGACTCGCGTCGCGTCACTGCTCAACGACAAGCTACTGTTTAGAGCGGCAATACACTCCCGGCTCGCGTGACTTGCAGGTGCACTTGCTTGCGCCGCGATTTGCGCATCGCGTCTACCTCCAACATTTCTTAAAACCCGAGCGGCCAGCGATGCCTTTTTTATTGTCAATCATGACCCTGCCGCTGCTTGTGTGGGGCGCGATCTCGATTACTCGTGGCTCGCTGTTTATCTCGGTGGCATTGTTCTTCATTGCGACCTGCGTATTTCCTGCCGAATTCTTCGCTTTCGATATGGCAGGCCTCACCTGGACCCTCGACCGCCTGTGCTTGCTTGGCATTGCTTGTCAGATAGTTCTGCTGTGGCGGCGTGGCGAATTGCAGATCCGGCGATTGGAATCGCTCGACGTGGCGCTCGGCCTTTTTCTGTTATGGCTCACCGCGCGGACTATCACACAGCCGCTCGGTTCGCTCCTGCCAGGTCAACCCAACACACTGATGCACCTCGTCAACGGCTACTTGATTCCTTTTTTTTTATATGCGGCCCTGCGCACTAGCAGACTTCAGCCAGAGAAGCTGAAATGGCCATTGATACTTTTCATCGCACTGGGCGTCTACCTTGGCGCGACTGCAGTATTGGAGATGGCCAAGCTATGGGGGCTCGTCTTTCCACGCTTCATCGGTGACCCCACGCTCGGCATTCACTTTGGGCGCGCACGTGGTCCGATGTTGCAATCGGTGCGTTTGGGCGTCTGCCTATTAGCTTGCCTGGTCCCCTTGATCGTGTATACGGTATGGTTGCATCCGCTCCGACGCCGGAGCTGGGCGCTGTTGCTGTCGCTAGCGCCCGTGATCGGAATAGGCATTTTGTTAACGCTGACGCGGAGCGTATGGATGGGCCTAGGATTGACGTTTGTTGTGCTCACAGGGCTATGCCTGCAGGGCCTTCCACGCCGGACAGCGATCGTAGGAATGTTGTTTACTTGCATGGCGGTCGGGGTTGTCAAAGGCCCCCAGTTGGTCGCCTTCAAACGCGAGTATTCGGCTGCCGAGACGCGCGAGAGCACCTACATGCGCGCTGCCTTCGCGTACGTTTCGCTGGAGATGTTCAAAGACCGGCCCGTAGCGGGCTTTGGCTTCAACCAGTTTCAGGTCTATAACCGCCCCTACTTGGCAGACCGCTCGACGGATATCCGGATCGAATCGATACGGGGATATGTGCATCACAACAGTTTCCTGAGCCTGCTGGTCGACTTGGGGCTAGTCGGTTTCTGTCTGTATGCCTTTGTGGCTCTAGCGGCTGTCGTACAGTGCGCCCTTTTGTGGCAAGCCCGCCAGGCCCCGCAGTGGGCGCGCGGTCTAGCCGTGGTGGCCATCTGCATTGGCGGCGTCCACGCCCTTCAAATGGCTTTCCACGAGGTCTCATTCTCCACCATCGAAAATGGCTTGCTATTCTCAGCCCTGGGACTGGTAGTCGCTGCCAAGCAGCAGTTCTGTACGCAGTACCCACCGCCCGAGCGCGGCCTGCCTGCAACTCCAACACCGCTGACCGCGGCCTAATGGGTTCGGTTGGACATAGTGCACAGTAGCCCACAGGACAAGCTGGCATGGCACTGCATCGCAAAAACGGTGTCTGCCGCCCGATCGAGATCGCCTTGCGCGGGGATTTTCCCTGGGCGGCAATCTAGCGTCGATCTGGCGTTTCCGTCTGACCTGCCGTCGGCTATGCTTAGCAAAAATTAACAACGTGGCCAAGCCCACACAGCTAACACCCAAAGTAAGTGCGATGTCTGAAATTAAGCGAATTCTGGTTACAGGTGGTGCGGGATTCTTGGGCTCACATATCTGTGAACGCTTGGTCGATGATGGCCACGACGTCATCTGCCTGGACAACTTTTTTACCAGTCAGAAGTCGAACGTCGTGCATCTGCTAGGACGCCCAAATTTCGAACTCATTCGCCATGACGTAACGCTGCCGATTTTCTTGGAGGTCGATCAAGTCTACAACATGGCCTGCCCCGCCGCTCCAGGACACTACCAGTACAATCCGATCAAAACCATCAAAACTAGCGTGATGGGGTCGATCAATCTGCTGGGTATGGCCAAACGCTGCGGCGCCAGAATCTTGCAAGCCAGTACTTCCGAAGTGTATGGGGATCCCGAGGTCCATCCGCAACCCGAAAGCTATCGCGGTAGCGTTAATCCGATTGGGCCACGAGCCTGCTACGATGAAGGCAAACGGGCTGCAGAAACACTTTTTGTCGATTATCACCGCATGAACCGAGTCGACGTGCGCATCGTGCGGATCTTCAACACCTACGGGCCTCGGATGCATCCTTACGATGGCCGCGTCGTCTCAAACTTCATTCGCCAAGCACTGACAGGGCAAGACATCACTATTTTCGGCGATGGTAGTCAAACTCGCTCGTTCTGCTATCGCGACGACTTGGTCGAGGGCATCATTCGCTTGATGGACTACGACCAGTTCAATGGACCGGTCAACATCGGCAATCCCGGCGAGTTCACAATTCGTGAATTGGCCGAACTGGTTATCGAACTGACCGGCGCTAAAGTCAAGCTCATCGAGCGACCGCTTCCCGCCGATGATCCAACTCGGCGCCGACCCGATATCACGCTCGCCAAGAAAATACTCGATTGGCAACCCAAGATCACATTGCGTGAGGGGCTGACTAAAACGATCGACTGGTTCAAGTCAATCGACCTGACTCACTACCGCCCGCCGACTCCCAACTATTAACAATCAGATCTTGAGCAGATTGACGATACTGACCGTTAGCGTGGTGGGGAGGGTATCGGCGAAAGCGGCATCCACTATGGCCTGCTCCACCCAGGCCTGCGGTGTGTGACAATCGCTTGGCGGCGTGATGGACTTGAACAACACCAGCTCCTCTGCCTGCACCACATTTGCTAACCACGCTGCCAATGAGTCCGATGTTGTCTCCCAGCTTTCCGGCAAGGGACAATCGGTTGCTATCGACTCACTGTGTTTCGCTCCGCCAGTCTCTCCTACGGCAGGCGGCTGGTAGAAGCAGCGCACGTCGACGATGTACGTTGCCGAGGCCCGCAGCGATGGGCGCGAGCCGCGATCACCAGCCACAGTCTCGCTTGAAAATCTATCGCGCACAATTCGCTGCAGCTCATCCGCGGCGGTGATCAACGGGAAAGTCGGCAACAACTGGCTCGCAATTCGCGCAGTGGCCGATAGCAGGTCAATACACAACCAGTGTGAAAATGGAGCTGGAAGGTTATGTTGCCGATCCAGTTCTCGCACCGCATCGACGATCTGTCCGCCACCGACGAGCAGCAAATTCAGCGTCGCTGGGTGTGACTCGATCCAAGCCGTCAAACGCTCAGGCCAATTAGGCAGCAGCAACAAACTACCACCAAGTTTAAGCACGCGCGGCGTGGGCATAGCGAAGTGATTCCTAGCAAGAGACTTCAGTAGATGGATTGCATTCATTTTAAAAAAACTTGACTTTCAACAGCAGATTGATTTAATCATGTTCGCGTCAGAAATTCCATCGTTCGCTGGCGTCACTACCAACAGACCAATTCGGTCGCCCAGTAGCGCTGGGAAATTGCTGCGGAGGAGCAAAAGTCATGTTGAATCGACTATTGGGGGTTCTTTTGTTTTCATACGCAGCCTGTCCCGTGATGGCTATGCCCGAAGACAAATCGGAACCTATCGTCACTCGCGTATTGATCGAAGAACGCGGCCCAGCTCTCGTTGCCAATGCTGACCTCGGGGCATTGGAAGCGGGCAAAACCGTGCAGGTCACATTGAGATTGGTGAACGAATCGGACTTTAGCTTCCCAGTATTGAGAATGCAAACGACGTGTAACTGCGTTCGCGTAGCATCGGAGGGATCGGAAATACCAGCCCGAGGTTCGCTCGACCTCGCACTTTCCATAGAGGTGCCACGCAATTCGAAGACTCCAGAGGAGACACTGTCATTTTCTATCTTCTATGGCGAGAGCGGAATGGAAGGTATAGAGGTTTCCGTCAATTATGGCATTGCCGGCTTGGTCTCGTTTAAAAATGTGCTGTCCCACCACACCACCGCACCCATCGGCGCAAAAAGTCACACTTTTCGAATTCCGGTGTTGGTTACCAAGCCAGTTGAACTTGGCCAAATCGAGTTCAGCAAAGCTGATTCTCTCAAGGACTTGAAGGTTGCACCTAAGGAAAACCAAGCAGCGCAATGGCTCGATTGCACCCTGCCCATCGACCCAACCCGTTCGGAAAGTTTGATTGGGAGGGTGTGGATGAAGCATCCCACGAGCGGAGAGCTTTCTGAAATCAATCTTGTAATTGAAATCAACCAGCCGTGCACCGTTGCCCCTTCCATTCTGAGGTTCAAGAAAACTGATGCCGAGCAAGAGAGCTATGAGGCATCGGCAATCCTACGCATAGTTTCAACAGCGGCTAGCAAACCTTCCGAGAACCAAGGTCGTGACGTCGATTTGGAATGGTGGGTCGCGCAAGGGAAATTGCATTGCACCAAGAAGCAGATCGCAGCCAACATCTACCGTCTTCATTTCAGTTGGCGTCCTGATCCCCTAACTTCTGAACCGGAGGCGAAGGTTATTCGGCCAAGCGAGATCAACGGGCGGGTTTTAAGTGGAGCCCTCAGAGCGAACCTTACGCTTCCACTTGTGTTCGAAAGCCATCTGTAGAATCGTATTGAAGTTTTGTTTCTCGTCACCCTTTCCACTGCGAAATAGAGCTACTGAGGCGTGTTTCGATGCTTGCCGCTGTTTTGCTTGCTCGCGTTGTGGCAACGGCAGCCCACTCTTAAATCGCCTGCCAGGTTATTGAATTGAAGGCGTTCCGAAATAAATGCACATATTTTTTTTCTGCGATTGAGCCTGTAGGAAGGCGAATTCGCTCGAGTCCCTTACAGGAGGTGGTCAATGATAAATTGGAAATTGGCAGTGTTACTGTTTGCGATGACTTATCCCGTTTCTGGCGGAGAGAGGTTCACTGAAGAAGGCGCAGAAGGGCAAACGGAGCACGACCGACAAGCCTCCTCGTACTTGCATGCCCAGATGATTAATGCCGACGCACTGAAATCGTTTGACGTGTTGATCCGTTACGAGGCTTTTCACGATGTTGCTCCAGAGCGTTACGTTCGACACAAAATTCTGTGGCGAGTGCGGGTCGATTTTGCAGCTAATAAGCTGCTGGCGATGAAGAGTGTTGAGCGTCGCCAACTGAACAAGGAGGTCTCGGCCGAAGAATCCCGCCAGGTCCTACTCCTGGGAGGTGCCGCCACCAGCGAGCGAGCCTTCGAAAATCGATTCGACGGAAAAATAAGGAAGCTGCCACTA
>JBEBXX010000050.1:0-8506 GCA_040391435.1 Aureliella helgolandensis
TCTCCACCAGGATGCTCGCGATCTCGATAAAGTCGGCTACATCATCGATCGAGAGTTCGACCAGCACGTCCAGGTATTGGAAGTACTGGTCGGTGATCTTGGCCAGCGGCAGCTCGCTCAGGGCCAATTCTTCGCGGCGCACAATATGCAGCAGCAGGTCGAGCGGACCGAAGTACTGTTGTAGATCGACTTGAAATTTCGCCACGAACTATGGCCTGCGGATGTGGGAGGTAAATTCGAAGCCGCGCGAGCCCCTGTCGTCAACGTCGCTGCCGTCAGCGTCGCTGTGGTTACCGTCGCTGTGGTTACTGTCGCGGGTGGCTCGGCCTGGGCTGGCCGGCGGCTGGGCCGCTGCGGGCGCGTGCATGGTAGCTGGATCGCCGCTGGCTCGCGAGCCCGAAGTCGGCGGCGTCGCCATGTTCTTTGCGGAGCTCTCTGCCGAGTTTACTGCGGAGCTCTCTGCCGAGTTTACTGCGGAGCTCTCTGCCGAGTTTACTGAGGGGTTTTCCGCCGAGCGCGTGCGAGGTTTGCGGCCGCGCGGCTTGGAGGTCGTCTCGGGGATCATCGCCGGGTCGAGCAACTGCAGCATCCGCGAAATGCACAGCTTGTTGATGCTAATATTCAGCAGCGCCGCCTCGTCGACCATCGCCTCATGAAGACTCTTGGGAAGCCGCACCGTGATCATCCGCAGCGGATCGATGGGATCGTTCTCCGGCAAGTCGCGGCTGCGCAGGGCGGTCAGCATCCCCTGAATCTGCTGGTACTGATCGCTGCTGCGAAAGGCTTGCTGGTCGCTGCTGTCGGTGAAGATCGCGCTGAGCATACCCCGCGCGCCGAGCAGCTCGCGGTAGAAGCACACCCAAGTGGGGGAGTTACCGAATAGATCGTTAGCGATATCGAACGCCTGCTGGCAGCGCTGCTTGAAGGTTTTGGCCGGGATCAAATCGCGGCGCAGCGCGTCGGCCACCTCGGTGAACAGCCGCAGCTCTTCAGCCAACTTGTTCGCCGCTTCGCTGCTCGGCCGCGATTCGGATTCAGCCGCAGCGGCCCCCGGGACAGAGCTAGCGGCCCTCGGGGCAGAGCTAGCGGCTAGCACATCGAGGCGAGTGTCGGCCTCGACTAGGACGCTATTAGCTGCCGGGCGATCAGCTCCGCGCCAATCCGTGGTGGAGTGCCGCGCGTCGCGGTCGCTGGAAGATGCATGTAGGGAACTGTGTGGGCTAGCGGCCTGGTAGGGGCTGGGAGTCATAGCGTCCTCTTTCTCTCGGCGAATCAATACGCCGGTCTTACGTGCGGGAATTCCGTCTTGCCGAACCTCCGTCGTCCGGGTTATTCGCTAGCATTCTCCAGCCCGAGCAAACGCCTCTCTGTAAGTCCTTAAATTGCTAGCACTTACGCACTCCGGGAAGAAACGCCTGCTTTACGAGCACGAGTGCCTGTTTTTTGCGCGTCGCGGAACGTGCGCGCTTTCTAAGCAATGGGTCTCTCACCGAATACCAGGTGTCCAACTTGGCGAGCCGAAAGTTTTGCCAGCAAACCCGGCTTACGCGGCACGAACCAGTCCTTATGGCAGGCAACTTGGCCGACTCGGTTACACTCGGGCGGCGACGCTCGAGATACATGCCGCCGGTAGCCCGCCAGCGCGGTGGCCGCCCCCAATTAGTGCAAATCAGATTGTTACACATAGATTCAAAATGACTTCCAAATTCTGAGGTATTGGGTTACGCCTGTGTCCCTGTACGGAGGCCAGGTCGACGATTCAATTGTTCGAGCAACGAAATACGAGAAAAATGCCGCTCGACAAAGCGACTTCACTTATCAAAATGACATGGTCGCTCGGGTCTGATGGGACTTTGGCGATAGTCCGCAAAACCGCAACGCGGCGGCGTGCTGGTGCGCGTGTTGGTCGTCGCGCGGCTGGCTCGCCGGGTAGCTTGACCGCCATCTTCGGCACCTGGGTTTTAGGCATCTGGGTTTTAGGCATCTGGGTTTTAGGCCTCTGGGATTTAGGCCTCTGGGTTTAGGCATCTGGGCTTTACAGGTAGCACAAATCCAAGTGGGCGATTAACTTAGCAACTTGGTCAACGAGCAACGTGGGTTGCTTGCGCCAATCACACTCACAATCCCTGTGTCCACCTCTTATATCTGCAACTCCTGTCAAGCTACGACGAACCGAGCCTATGCGTACCAGTTGGAACCCCGAATCATGGAAGGCCTTTGCTGCGACACAGCAGCCCGAGTACGACTCGCCGGATGAGCTGCTCGAGGTCCTGGCTGTCCTGCGGCGTTTTCCCCCGCTGGTCTCAAGTTGGGAGATCGATCGCCTGCGGACGCACATGGCCAGCGCCCAGGCCAACGAGGCCTGGGTATTGCAGGGGGGCGACTGCGCCGAGTCGTTTGATGATTGCCAAGCGGAGCCGATAGCTAGCAAACTCAAGGTGCTCCTGCAGATGTCGTTGGTGTTGATCTTTGGCTCGCGCAAAAAGATCATTCGCATTGGCCGCATGGCTGGTCAGTATGCCAAGCCGCGGAGCAGCCATACCGAGATGCGCGAAGGTCAGACGCTCCCCTCCTATCGGGGAGACTTAATCAATCGCAGCCCCTTTTCCAGGGACCATCGCCGCAACGATCCGCAGTTGCTGTTGCGTGGCTACGAGCGGGCGGCGGTCACGCTGAATTTCATCCGCGCTCTGAGCGAAGGGGGGTTTGCAGATCTCCATCACCCTGAGAACTGGCAGTTGAGCTTTGTCCCCGGTAGCGCCGAGAGCCAGCGCTACCACAGCATGCTCACGGCGCTAGGGGATGCTCTGCAGTTCATCGAGTCGATCGCCCCCGGACCGCTGGCTGAACTGCGCCGCGTCGACTTCTACACCTCGCACGAAGCGCTGCATTTGCACTACGAGCAAGCTCTCACGCGGCAGAGCGTGCGCGGCACCGGTTGGTACAACTTTGGCACCCACTTCCCGTGGATTGGCGAGCGAACTCGGGCTATCTCCGGGGCACACGTGGAGCTCTTGCGCGGCGTGCGCAACCCGCTGGGCATAAAAGTCGGCCCGACCGCCAACCCGTCCGAGATAGTCGATTTGGTGCGGTTGCTCAACCCGGAGAACGAACCGGGGCGTATCGCGCTGATCCACCGCTTTGGTCACCAGAGCGTGGGGCGCGACCTGCCGGCCCTGGTCGAGGAGGTGGCGCGGAGCCACGTGCGCGTGCTGTGGATTTGCGACCCCATGCACGGCAATACTTTGGCCACCGAATCGGGTCATAAAACGCGACGCTTTGACGATGTGTTGGCAGAGCTGCGCAGCTCGTTCGCAGTGCATCGCCAGTGCGGTACGCATTTAGGCGGCGTGCATCTGGAGCTGACGGGTGAAAACGTGACCGAATGCTTGGGCGGTGCTGGCGGCCTGACCGAGGAGGATCTGCATACGGCCTACAATACCACCTGCGATCCACGCTTAAACTATGAACAAGCCATGGAGATCGCGTTTGCTATCGCAGATGAAATCCAACAGGGCGTAGCGCTATAAACTGTGCTCTGTCAATCAATGATCCAGTGAGGGGCGATCACGCATGCTCAACCGACTACGCACCGCGTGGCGCGCGGCGCCGCGCCGAAGACCGCTTGCAGTCGGCGCGAGCGCTCGCCTGAGGTGGGTGTGGCTGACGCTGTGCGCGAGCTGGTGCGGCAGCCTGCCGGCACAGGAAGCGCCTTTCCAAACAGCGCCTATGCAAGACATGCCCGCTCAGGCTGCGCCCGCTCAGGCCGCTGGCTTGCTCCCCCGAGCTGGCTCGTCCAAGACCTCAAGTGCGGAGCTCCCGGCCGGCTTTTCGGCGGTCTCGGGCACGCACATCGACGTCATTACCGACCTGCCCCTGGACGACTCGCTGCGCGCGCTGCCGGCCGTGTTCGATGATGCCATGCTGAGCTGGTGTCGAGTCTTCGAGTTGCCACTGGCCAGTGTGCAGTCGTGGCGTGCGCAGGCTTACGTGATGCGCGATCGCCAGCGTTTTATCGACGCGGGACTTCTGCCCCAAAAAATATCGCACTTCACCCATGGCTTTCAGCTCGCAGATCGGCTGTGGGTCATGGAGCAGCCCAGCCACTATTATCGCCGGCATCTGCTGCTGCATGAGGGAACCCACTGGATCATGTCCCGCAAAAACGGCGGCCTGGGACCTCCCTGGCTGGCCGAGGGCATGGCCGAATGGCTGGCCACGCATCGCTGGGATGGCCAGCATGTGCAGATGGGCATTGTGCCCGCTAGCAGCGAGGAAGTGCCGTACTGGGGCCGCACGTTGCTGATCGAACGCGAACTGAGCCAGGGTACCGCACCTTCACTGGAAACGGTGCTGCGCTACGGCAATACGGCCCATCAACGCCAAGAGGCCTACGTGTGGAGCTGGGCGGCGGTGCTGTTTCTGAAAAATCACCCTGAGACCGCAGACGTCTTTGCCCGATTATTGCAGCAACCCTGGCGAGGTAGCGACGACGCCAACCGCTGGCTGTTTGCTCAGTTGAGATCGGCCTGGCCGCGCATTCGGCTGCAGTGGCAGGCCGCGCTGGGCGACATCGATTACGGCTTCGATCCACAACGCGGCTTGTTGAGCTTATCGCGCAAGCCCGTAGCCCTGCGCACGCCGCGGACCGTGGTCGTGCAGACCACTCAGGGCTGGCAAGCCAGCGGCATCTCGGTAAATGCCGGAGCGAAGATTTCCATCGCGGCCAGCGGCGAGTTCTCAGTAGGCAATGATCCCAAGCCCTGGACATGCACCCCGGCTGGCGTGCACCTGGAGTTTCACCGAGGAATTCCGCTGGGGCGACTGCTGCTCGCGACCGCCCAGCCGCTGACCAGTGAACCCGACTTCGCTCAGCCGCTGTCGATCGTGCAGGTCGGCGAAGGAGGCGAATTTACGATGCAGCACTCGGGCGAGGTATTGTTTCGCATCAACGAGGCAGTCGGCGGTCTGGCGGACAACTCAGGCACGGTTGAGGTAGTCCTTCAACCGAGCGGACAGTAAAGCGGGCACCATCCACTCTGAGGACACGAAACTAATGGAAAAGTGCTTGCTGCAATATCTGCAGCGGATTCTCAACGCGCGCGTCTACGATGTCGCCCATGAATCCCCACTACTACTAGCCGCTAAGCTCTCCGCGCGGCTGGGCAATCAAGTCTGGCTCAAGCGCGAGGACAGCCAGCCGGTCCACAGTTTCAAGCTGCGTGGGGCTTATAACAAAATGGCTCGCCTGTCGGCCGACGAGCTGGCTCGCGGCGTGATCTGCGCATCGGCCGGCAACCATGCGCAGGGCGTAGCGTTGAGCGCTCAATATTTGGGATGCCAAGCCGTCGTGGTCATGCCCGTCACTACGCCGCAACTGAAGTCCGACGCGGTGCGCAGCCTGGGTGGTCAAGTGATTCTCTCAGGCGACAGTTACTCCGATGCCTATGCGCATGCAGCCCGCTTGCAGGCACAGCACCAGTACGTCTTTGTGCACCCGTTTGACGATCCCGATGTGATCGCCGGTCAGGGAACTGTCGCTATGGAGATCCTGCGTCAGCACCAACGTCCGATCCACGCGGTATTCGTAGCCATCGGAGGTGGTGGGTTGATCTCAGGTGTGGCGGCCTTTATTAAAGCGGTGCGGCCCGAGATCAGGGTCATCGGCGTGCAGATGTCCGACTCCGATGCCATGCTGCAGTCCATTCGAGCCGGGCACCCAATTACCTTGGCCGATGTGGGCCTGTTTTCCGATGGAACGGCCGTAAAGAAAGTGGGGGAAGAAACGTTTCGACTGACCCAAGCCCTGGTCGACGATTTTATTACGGTCGATACGGATGCCGTGTGTGCGGCTATCAAGGATGCCTTTGAAGATACGCGGAGCATCCTCGAGCCGGCCGGGGCCATGAGCATTGCCGGGCTCAAGCAATATGTGGCCGACCATGAGCTGCGCGACGTGGAGTTGGTAGCTATCACCGGTGGGGCCAATATGAATTTCGACCGCTTGCGATTCGTGGCCGAGCGGGCCGATGTGGGCGAGGAGCGTGAGGCACTGTTCGCCGTCACTATTCCCGAGCAGCGCGGTAGCTTTCGCCGACTGTGCGAAACGCTGGGCCAGCGCAGTGTGACGGAGTTCAGTTATCGCATGTCCGATGAACGCGAAGCACATGTCTTGGTAGGCGTCGCGATTAGCGACCGGGACGATGCCGCTAGCGTTCGACAGTCGCTGGCCACGCATGGCTTTACCACGCTGGATTTGGTGCACGACGAGCTGGCAAAGCAGCACTTGCGACACATGGTCGGTGGCCGCAGCCGCTTAGGAGCCGGCGAAAGGCTCTACCGCTTCGAATTCCCCGAGCGCCCCGGTGCGTTGATGCGGTTTCTGTCTCGCATGCATCCGGGCTGGAATATCAGTCTCTTCCATTATCGCAATCAAGGTGCTGACTACGGGCGGATCCTGGTTGGTATTCAAGTGCCGTTCGACGAGCTGCCGGAATTCCGCGAGTTTATCGATGCGCTGGGTTATCCGTTCGCCGACGAGACCGACAACCCCGTGTACCGCTTGTTTCTGCGCTAGTCGCGGGCGTTGCTTGGGCTGGATATCGGGGACTTTTAATTCACCAGGCTGTATGGCCAAGACCTGGATGGCGCAAAACCCCCCAAAGCGGCTCAAGTGGCCTTTATGCAAACGGCTTATGCGGTGAAAATTGTGCCCGGTCCGATTCCTTAACGAGCCGCTTGGCCAAGTTGCCACTCAAGCTCGCAGTCCATATCTACAGCCATACACAACCCATAGACCATCTAGCCTGGTAATTCGATCTCCATGTTCAAAGCCGTCAGTACGCAGGTCAGTTTCCCAAAACAGGAAGAGCAGATCCTCGCATTTTGGAGAGCCAACTCCATTTATACGCAGAGTTTGGCTCAGCGGGCGGGGGCACCTACTTTTGTGTTTTACGAAGGGCCCCCCACGGCTAATGGACTGCCGCACCCCGGGCACTGCTTGACGCGGGCGATCAAAGATCTATTCCCGCGCTACAAAACCATGCGCGGTTTTCTGTGCGAACGCAAAGCGGGCTGGGATACCCATGGCCTGCCCGTCGAGGTGGAAGTCTGCAAAGAGCTAGGGTTGCATAGCAAGGACGAGATCGAGCAGTACGGCATCGAACCGTTCATTCAAAAGTGCCAGCAGAGCGTGTGGCGCTATATGCAGGAGTGGGAGCGGCTGACCGAGCGCATCGGCTTCTGGATCGACCTTAGCCAGGCCTATGTGACATACCATCAAAGCTATGTCGAAAGCGTGTGGTGGTCGCTCAAAAAGTTGTTCGACCAGGGGCTGCTGTATCGCGGACATAAAATCGTGTGGTGGTGGGCCCAGGGCGGAACGGCGCTCTCGGCGGGTGAAGTTGGCCAGGGCTACCGCGAAGTAGCCGACCCGAGCGTGTACGTCAAATTCCGCTTGCTGGACGACCCACAGACATCGCTGGTCGTGTGGACTACGACCCCTTGGACCCTGCCCAGCAATACCTTCGCCGCTGTCCATCCGCAGATCGACTACGCCGTCTGCCTGGACGCGGAGAGTGGCGAGCGATTAATCGTGGCCGCTGGACTAGCCGAGGCCCTAGCCGAAAAAGCCAAACGCAGTTGGACTGTCGAGCGGACCCTCAAGGGCAGCCAGCTAGTTGGCAAGCGCTACCTTCCGCCCATGGACACCTACTCGGCCAAGCACCAGGATGCCACTGGGGAGCTGCTCGACGGAGCCTCGCAAGCGCTCTATTGGCGCGTGGTGGCTGCCGACTTTGTCACGCTCGATAGCGGCACGGGCTTGGTCCACATCGCGCCGGCCTTTGGAGAGGTCGACTACGATCTACTGCTCCGCGAGCAGGCGCGTTTTGATGCGCGAGGCAGCAAGCCGCAGTTGCTGTGCGCGGTGGGTCCTGACGGCAAGTTCACCGCGGACGTTCCCGAGCACGAAGGCGTGTGGGTCAAGGACGCAGACAAGGCCATCACGCGCCAGTTGAGAGAGGCCGGCAGTCTACTACTGCTCG
This sequence comes from Aureliella helgolandensis, assembly GCA_040391435.1. GTDB lineage: Bacteria > Planctomycetota > Planctomycetia > Pirellulales > Pirellulaceae > Aureliella > Aureliella helgolandensis_A. Next base: position 8,046 of record JBEBXX010000050.1, read on the forward strand.
ATCAAATCTTGCACGACTATCCGTTCTGCTGGCGATCCGATCAAGATCCTCTGATTCAGTATCCACGCGAGAGTTGGTTCATTCGCACTACCGATTATCGCGATGCCATGCTAGCCAACAATGCGCATATCGGTTGGCTCCCGGAGAATATCCGCGACGGTCGCTTTGGAAATTTCCTGCAGAGCAACGTCGACTGGGCCCTGTCGCGCGAACGCTACTGGGGTACACCGCTTCCGATTTGGGAGTGTGAGCAGACCGGCCAGCGCGAGGCCGTTGGCAGCTACGCTGAGGTACTGAACAAGCCCGGTCTGACGGGTACCGAGGTATGGCAGGAGGCCAAGCGGAACAATCCCGAGCTGCCGGAGGATCTCAAGGTTCACAAGCCATATATCGATGCCGTGAGCTACGACTCGCCGTTTGCCGCCGGGGCGCGGATGCGCCGCGTTACTGAGGTGATCGAT
>JBEBXX010000051.1:0-8502 GCA_040391435.1 Aureliella helgolandensis
CCGGTGGTAGCATCTCAAGCCACCAGCTTGCAGGTATCGCGAATATCGCCGACGAGTGCGCTGGCGGCTATGCGCATGTGACTACGCGTGCGAATTTACAACTGCGCGAGATTCCCGTTTCGAAACCACCACAGGTTCTGTCTCGATTGTCCGATCTCGGTGTGTCAACGCAGGGCTCCGGAGCGGACAATATCCGCAACATCACCGCTACGCCGACCGCCGGCTTCGATCCGCAGGAATGGTACAACACGCTGCCGCTGGCCAAGCAGATGCAGCAGTACATTTCCAATCATCGGGAGATGTATCACTTGCCTCGCAAGTTCAATATCTCGTTTGATGGCGGCGGCGTAATCACGACTCTGGCAGACACAAATGATGTTGGTTTTCAAGTGGTCCGCGTCAGCGACCAAAATGCAACCGAGACCGTGCCTACGGGCACCTATTTTCGAATCCAGCTTGCGGGCATTACCGGCCACAAGCAATTTGCCAGCGATTGTGGCTGGATCGTAAGGCCCGATCAGTGCGTGGCAATGGCAGCGGCCATAGCGCGAGTGTTTATTCGCCATGGCACGCGGGCCGACCGCAAGCAGGCACGCTTGAAATACCTGTTAGACGATTGGGGAATGCAAAGATTCCTACAAGCGGTATGCGCTGAATTACCATTCGAGCCGCTGCTCTACCCACTGGAACGATGCGACCTACCTCCGCCACCTGTTGCCGCTAGCCATCTTGGCTTTCACAACTATGGCGCGGATAAGTGTTACGTGGGTATCGCCACACCTGTGGGCTATATGTCCTCAAAGGACATGCGGTTCATCGCGCACCTGGCAAACCGTTACGGCGACGGGCAACTGCGGCTTACCTGTTGGCAAAACGTAATCATCCCTAGCATCTGCCGCAGCGACATCGAATTGGTCAAACAGGAACTGCAGGGGGCTAACCTATCATGCAGCCCACATTCTGTAAGGGCTGGCTTGGTGGCCTGCACCGGTAGCGCTGGATGTAAATTTGCTGCCGCGGATACTAAGCGACATGCGTTGCTGATTGCCGAACGGGTTGAGCGACTCGTTGAATTAGATCAGCCGGTGAATATCCATTTAACCGGCTGCCATCATTCCTGTGCCCAGCACTACATCGGCGACATCGGTTTGATCGCCGCCAAAGTGGAGGTAGCGCTAGTGCCAATTCAAGGCATCCAAGCTAGCCCCTCACATCCCCGCTCGGCGAGCGCAGGCGCTCTGGCTGACGATGCTACTGACGAGTCTAACGAGTCTAACGATGCGGACGAGACTCACGAGGTCGAAGGCTACCATCTGTTGGTCGGCGGGGGATTTGGGCATCGACAAGGTATCGGCCGCGAACTGCTGCGCGACCTACCGGCAGTGGAAGTCCCGCAGGTCGTGCAACAGGTGCTGGCTGGCTACATGCAGCACCGCAGCCAAGGGGAATCGTTTGTAGAGTTCGCCCGCCGTCATGAAGTGGACGAACTGCGTGAGTTGTTTGGTCTGGCCAAGCCTGCCAGCGCGCCGTGATGCGACACGTAGGGCTTGCCTGCCTCGTCCAAAACCCATTCTTAGCAATTGACAGGGGCACTTGAATTATGAGCACAGTCAGCGTACCTACCCTACCTGAAACAGCACCGTTTACACCGCAGCAGCGGGCGTGGCTGAACGGTTTCTTTGCAGGCCTAATTTCCACGGGTCGGGTGGCGAGAGCGGCGGCTATCAGCCCGCAGGCAAGCTCGGTGAACTCTCACCCGCTGCACATCACGGGCGCTCAACTGGCTGCCGTAGATGTGGCCTCATCCCCTATCGATAATCTCAGTGCCAACGCGCACTCGGAACTGTCTTGGCGAGATGTCGAGGCGGACGATGTCTCTCAGTACGCTTGGCACAACCCACAGCTTTCCCTCGAAGAGCGGATGAAGCTGGCCGAGCACAGTCCGCTCGACCTACGCTTGATGGCCGCCATGGCTCAGCTCAATTGTGGACAGTGCGGTTACCTCTGCCGAACTTATGCAAAAGCCATCGCCACCGGCGAAGAGCTCGACTTGAAGAAGTGCGCCCCAGGGGGCAAGAAGACGTCGCGACTGCTAGTTCAATTGGCTGGCACACCTCCCCTCCGGACTGAGACAGCTCGGGCTGCGCCTACACACAACTCTGTTGGCGATCGCGCTCTTCAGACGACGTCTCCATCTACATCTCCATCTACGTCTCCATCTTGGCCGGCAGCGGCAAGCGCCGCTGCGGTCGTCTCGCAGTTGGCATACAGTCGGCAGAATCCATTCCCCGCACCCGCAACGCGCGTCCAAAACTTAACCGGGGAAGAGTCATCCAAAGACGTCAGGTTAATCTCGCTGTCGCTGGCCGGTAGCGAGTTGCGGTACAAAGTCGGTGACGCGCTGGGGGTCTTTCCGAAAAACAATAAGGAACAAGTTGAATCGCTGTTGCGATTGATTCGGGCCGACGGCTTGCAGTCCGTGCGCACACCCGAAGGTTTCAGCACAACCCTGCGCGGCGCACTGGCTGAGCAGTGCGATATTAAGAGCGCGTCGGACGAATTGTTGCAGTGCCTGCTGGAGAAGGCAGACAACAAGCAGGACCGTAAGTTGATCGAGCAATGCCTCGAAGATCAGCCGGTCGAGGGCCTAGTCAAGGAGCCGCGAGTGATCGATGTCATCGCCCGGTTTCGGTCGGTGCCGATTACGGGGGAAGAGCTGGTTCGCACGCTAGACCCGCTCAAGCCACGCCTATATTCCATTGCATCTTCCCCCTTGGTTGATCCGAACCAGGTCGATTTGATCGTTGGCGTTGTACGTTACATGCTGGACGGTCAGCAGCGAAACGGCATCGCATCAACATTTTTGGCTAACCGCATGTTGGGCTATGAACCAGTTCCGGTATTCGTACAACCCTGCCATCACTTTGGTTTGCCGAAGGATCCTGATACTCCAATCATCATGATCGGGCCTGGCACCGGTATCGCTCCGTTCCGCGCGTTTTTACATGAACGCCGGGAGACTCAAGCCCGGGGAGACAACTGGCTATTTTTTGGTGATCAACATCAGGCTACTGACTTCTTGCTTCGCGACGAACTGCACGAGCTGCAACAGGCGGGCTTTCTAACTCGACTGAACACGGCTTTTTCACGCGACCAGGACGAACGCGTTTACGTCCAACATCGCTTACTGCAAGAAGCCGATGCAGTTTGGCAGTGGCTGAAGCGGGGAGCCCATCTCTACGTTTGTGGAGATGCCGCCAACATGGCTGGTGACGTGGATCGCGCATTGCACAAAGTCATTCACACCGCCGGCGGACTGGCTCACGAAGCCGCCGCTCAGTACGTCCACGATATGTCTAAATCGGGACGTTACCAGCGAGACGTGTACTAGCCGACTGAGCTATCCGTCTACCCGCGATCCAGTGCAGTGCGGTTCCGTTGGACCGACAGCAGTTCAGAGCCTAAAGCCCAGGAGAGACAAGCACGTGTTAGACCTGCATAAATCCACATCGCTATGGAAAGATTTCTTCAAGCTCTCCAAGCCACAAATTCGTGCCTTCCACATGTCCTGGTTCGCATTCTTTTTGTGTTTCTTCGCTTGGTTTGGAATCGCGCCACTGATGGCAGTGGTCCGCGATGAATTTCACATGACCAAACAACAAGTCGCCTCAGGGATTATTGCTTCGGTCGCGATTACGATCATCGCTCGCCTATGCGTGGGCTGGGTCTGCGATCGATTGGGGCCACGCATCACATACACGTGGTTGTTGATCTGTGGTTCGATTCCAGTCATGTGCATTGGTTTGGCATACGACGCACAGTCGTTCATTTTCTTTCGACTCCTAATCGGCGTGATCGGCGCATCATTTGTCGTGACTCAGGTCCACACATCTTTAATGTTCGCACCAAACATTGTCGGTACGGCCAATGCAACCAGTGCCGGCTGGGGGAATTTGGGAGGTGGTGTGACTCAATTGGTGATGCCACTGCTGTTCGGATTTTTGATGACGACCGTAGGCTTCTCATCTGCAGCGAGCTGGAGGTTGGCCATGTTTGTGGCTGGCTTGGTTTGTTGCTTGACCGGTGTGGCCTACTACTTTCTGACTCACGATACGCCGCAAGGCAATTACCACCAATTAAAGAAGGACTCACAACCGATGCACGGCCGAGCCCGTGGGCAAGGTTTCTGGTATGCGCTGACGGACTATCGCGTGTGGGCATTGTTTGCGGTGTATGGGGGCTGCTTTGGAATAGAGCTGACGTTGAACAACGTGGCTGCTTTGTATTTCATCGACAACTTTGCTTATTTCCAGTCGCTCGAACCGCTGTCTGCCATGAAGTCCGCCGGTGTGCTGGCAGGGCTGTTCGGCATGACTAATCTGTTTGCGCGCACGCTAGGAGGAGTTTCGGGAGACTTCTTTGGTTTGCGCTGGGGGCTAAAAGGCCGAGTCATGTTGCTATTCATGGTGCTGTTTTTTGAAGGGATCGCACTGATGCTCTTTTCCCAAATGCGGACATTAACGTTAGCCATTCCGATGCTGCTGATCTTCAGTCTCTTAGTGCAAATGTCCGAAGGCGCGACGTTTTCGGTGGTCCCCTTCATCAACAAACAGGCGGTTGGCAGTGTAGCCGGGATTGTCGGCGCGGGCGGAAACGTAGGAGCAGTGCTGGCCGGATATCTGTTCAAGGGGGCGATGCCGTGGTCGACCTGCTTGCTAGTGCTCGGAGGTTTGGTGACTCTCGTCTCGTTTAGCGCTTTTGCAGTCACCTTCTCCAGCGAGGCAGAAACTGCCGCCCGGCGCGAATTGGCGATAGCCCTAGCCCGCCAACGTAACAGCCCTCTCGCCCCAGAACTGTCTACGGAACCAGCCGCAGATTTGCAGCCTGTTTGATTATCTGACCATGGTGGCTATGCCCCAATCACTAACAAAAGCACTTACAGCATGTTCGACACGCTGCTCGACACAGAGCCTCCTGAACAGCGATCCTCTACGGCCGTGGACGATTTTTCTCGTAGGCATCTAGCGGGGGAATTGAATGAAGCCACTGGGCGCTATCGCGATCTTATCCCGCTAACAATGCCTGGCGAGTTACAGCAGTATGCATTTGAAGTCGATCTGGACGCCTGTTCAGGCTGCAGAGCATGTGTGACAGCCTGTCATAGCCTCAACGGACTAGAAGATTCCGAAACGTGGCGTTCCGTGGGGCAGTTGGTGGGCGGCTCCCAAGCCCTACCAATCATCCAGCACGTCACCACGGCTTGCCACCACTGCCTGGAACCGGCTTGCCTAGCCGGCTGCCCGGCCAAAGCCTACGAAAAGGATCCCGTGACGGGTATCGTTCGACATCTAGATGATCAATGCATCGGTTGCCAGTACTGCACGTTGACTTGTCCATACGAAGTTCCCGTTTACAGCCCGAGCAAAGGGATCGTTCGCAAATGCGACATGTGCCACCACCGCTTAGCAGCCGGAGAAGCTCCAGCCTGCGTGCAGGCATGCCCCAATCAGGCCATACGCATTCGCATCGTCGACGTGGATCAGGTGCGAGAAAACAGCGAAGTCCACAATTTCCTACCGGGCGCTCCCGACCCCACGCTCACCTATCCGACGACCTCCTACATAACTTCGCGTGCCTTGCCCAAGAACCTGTTGCCCGCAGACTATTTTCGTGTGCATACACAGCATGGTCACTTGCCGCTTGTGTGGATGCTCGTACTGACGCAAATGTCCGTAGGGGCGTTTGTGGTAGAGAGACTGCTGAATGCGCAAATGACGAGCGACTCAGGCGGAGGCCCGGCGATGACCTCTGGCGTGCCACGCTCAATTCATTTGGCAGCCGCGCTCGCGCTGGGCATCGTAGGCTTGGCCGCAGGCACGCTGCATCTAGGCCGCCCACTGTATGCATTTCGAGCCATCTTAGGCTTGCGAACCTCTTGGCTCAGTCGCGAGATTCTAGGCTTTGGACTGTTCGCTACGGCGGCGACGATGTATGTCGCCACAGCAATATTAGCCGGATCCCAACTCGAAGCAGCGCTGGGCATTTCGCTGCCCGACTGGTTGCCACAAGCGCTTGGCTATGCGGCGATGTGGCTGGGTCTGATGGCTGTGATGACCTCAGTGATGATCTATGTAGCTACGCGACGTCCGATGTGGACCATCGGCTCTACTACGGCTAAATTCATGTCCACGGCTGCCCTGCTGGGAGTGCCACTTTCACTGTTTATCACCTTGGTAGCGACCTACGTCGACCCCAACCAATCCATCGCCTGGTTGATGCGATCAAATGGCCAAGCCTTGTGCCGCGCAACAATCGCGCTGACAACGCTGAAGCTGCTGTGTGAGTTGGTGTTTATATTACACCTCCGCGATCCACAAATGACGGCTCGCAGACGTTCGGCTCAACTATTGCTGGGCGAATTGAACCTGGTAGTTTTGAGACGCTTCTTCTTTGGGTTCATAGGTGGCATTGCTCTACCTACGTTGCTAATAAGTGAATCGCTGATCGCCGGCGAGACTTATCATCCCATGTTCGTGGTTGCTGCGGCAGCCTTCTCGGTAGCCTTGCTATTTATCGGGGAGTTGCACGAACGCTACCTATTCTTCACTGCGACCGTCACCCCGCGAATGCCCGGAGCGCCCACATGATTAGGTTTGGCAAGCACTCAATAGCTAGCTGGCTCCCCACCTGGTTCGACCGCTCTGGACGACTCACCAAAGATCTCGCGCAGCAATCTGGACAGCACGGTTTGGGCAAGGTCCCCGCCCGGCTTGCTCCCGATGCCGTAACAGACACGATTTGCGGTTATTGTTCAACGGGATGTTCGTTGCGCATTCATTTGCGCGACGGGCAGCCAGTAAATCTCTCGCCCAGTCCACAATATCCGGTCAATCGCGGCATGGCCTGCCCCAAGGGTTGGGAGGCACTGTCCGCGCTGCGCGCACCTGACCGTGGTACACAACCGCTGTTGCGAAACAAAGCAGGCATGCTCAAGGCTACGAACTGGGCGCAGGCAATGAGTGAATTTACTTCACGGTTTAAGTCCATCCAGCAGCAATACGGGGCAGCCTCGGTAGCTTTTCTTAGCACGGGGCAAATTGCCAATGAAGAGATGGCCCTACTCGGAGCGCTGGCAAAATTCGGAATGGGAATGCTGCACGGAGATGGCAATACGCGTCAATGTATGGCGACGGCCGTAACTGCATACAAGCAATCGTTCGGCTTTGACGCGCCGCCCTACACCTACCAGGACTTCGAAGAGTCTGACGTGCTGGTATTTGTCGGTTCAAATCTATGCGTTGCACATCCCATCATGTGGCAACGCGTGCTGGCCAATCCCCATCATCCCCGGCTGATTGTCATCGATCCGCGCAAGACGGAAACCGCCATGGCGGCTTGCGAGCACGTGGCCAATAAACCCAAATCCGATTTGACGCTCTTGTATGGCATCGCCAATCTCTTGATCCAACGGAGGTGGATTGATCGAGCCTATATCAATGCTCACACCAACGATTTCGACAGTTTCGCGCAGCACGTGCAAACCTTCACACCGGAGCTGGTTGTCAACCAATGTGGGATTGATCTCGATCAATTGGAGCGTATCACGGACTTGATCCACCACGGAAAACGCGTCTCATTCTGGTGGACGATGGGAGTAAACCAAAGCTATGAGGGAACGCGCACCGCCCAGGCCATTATCAACTTGGCACTGATGACCGGCAACGTGGGACGGCCCGGTACCGGTGCCAATTCAATTACTGGCCAGTGCAATGCCATGGGGTCGAGGCTATTCAGCAACACGACCAATCTGCTTGGCGGCCACGATTTCGAGAATCCGGCTCATCGCGACAAAGTTGCCGAGGTGCTGAAAATCCCCAGCGACAGTATTCCCAGCCAAGTCGGCCTTCCATATCATCAAATTGTGGAGGGGATTTTGCGGGGCAAGATCAAGGGCCTGTGGATCATCGGTACAAACCCTGCCCATTCCTGGATTAACCAAAACGTCTTTCAGGAAATTCTCGGCCGGCTCGATTTCTTAGTGGTGCAGGACATGTATCCGACAACTGAGACGGCCAGCATGGCGGATCTCTACCTGCCTGCCGCGGCCTGGGGAGAAAAAGATGGAACGTTTATCAACTCCGAGCGTCGCATCGGAGTTATTAAAAAAGTTGCCGACGCTCCCGGGGAGGCCCTTACCGACTTTCAGATATTTCGCGAAATCGCCCAAGCCTGGGGCTGCGCTAAAATGTTTCAGCAGTGGGATTCACCCCAGGCGGTGTTTAACCTGCTAAAGCAAGTGACGGCCGGACAGCCCTGCGATATAACCGGCATTCAAGATTACGCCATGATCGAAACTCGATCCGGCATTCAATGGCCGTTTACGGAAGCGGATGCTGCACAACATGCGGACAGTGTGCAACACCGGCGGTTATTCGAAAACGGACGGTTTTGCACCCCAGATGGCCGAGCCGTGTTTCACTTTGAAGCCATCCGCCCTCAACC
>JBEBXX010000052.1:0-8481 GCA_040391435.1 Aureliella helgolandensis
ACCAACGCACCGATTGCTTGCAGGCCAACGCGGTGCTGCCGGGCCGTATCAATCAAGCTTGCGAACTGGCTGGTATCCCTTGGGGGCACGTCTCATCGGGCTGCATCTACAACGGACCAGCGGCTACCAGCCAGGGCTTTCGCGAGGACGATCCACCCAACTTCTCCTTTCGACAAAACAACTGCAGCTTCTACTCGGGCTGCAAGGCGCTGGGAGAAGAGGTGCTCAAGGATGCCGAGCGTTGTTACATCTGGCGTCTGCGAATACCGTTCGACGAGCATGATTCGCCGCGCAATTATTTATCCAAAGTCATGCGTTATGACCGGCTGCTCGATGCGCGCAATAGCCTATCGGAGTTGGGAGAATTCGTGCGCGCTTGCTATCAGTGCTGGAGTGCGCAGCTTGCCTTCGGGACGTACAACTTGACCAATGGTGGCAGCGTGACCACGCGCGAAGTTGTCGAAATGATCCGCCGCGCAGGGCTCAGTGACAAAGAGTTTAACTTCTTTGAAAGCGAAGCCGAGTTCATGCGCGAGGCCGCGATCACTCCACGCTCCAATACCGTGCTGGACAATTCCAAAGCCTTGGCGGCCGGACTCGAGTTGTCGCCCGTGACCGAGGCTATCGAACGCGCACTGAAAAACTGGAGCGTGCAGGTAGCTGACGCACCCTAACGCAATGCGTAGCCAAAGTCGCCAGACTTTGGAGGTTTGGCGTTGAAGGGTCCAAAGTCTGGCGACTTTAGCTACGAAATATTTTAAAGGACTAGTTGAAGGGTCCAAAGTCTGGCGACTTTAGCTACGAGATATTTTAGAGGATTAGTTGAAGGGTCCAAAGTCTGGCGACTTTAGCTACGAGATATTTTAGAGGATCAGAGTTTTGAACGACAGCGTGTTGGTTACGGGCGGCGCAGGCTTTATCGGCAGTTGCTTTATCAGGCAATTATTGCAGCAATTTCCCGAATCGTTAATCGTCAATTTGGACAAATTGACCTACGCCTCGACGACCACGTCGGTGCCCGACGTATCGGCCGAGCGTTATCGTTTAGTGCAAGGTGATATTGGGGATGCTGCTTTGGTCAGTCAACTGCTGGCCGAATACCAGCCGCGCTGGGTGGTCAATTTTGCTGCCGAGTCTCACGTGGATCGTTCGATCGACCATCCCGATGAATTTGTAATGACCAATGTGGTCGGCACCTTCCGCCTGCTCGACAGCACTCTCCGCTGGTGGCAGAAGCTGCCGCAGGACAGCCAGCGGGCCTTCCGACTGCTGCATGTGTCCACCGATGAGGTATATGGTTCGTTGGGCACCAGCGGCCTATTTCGCGAAGACACGGCCTATGCGCCCAACTCTCCCTACTCCGCATCCAAGGCGGCAGCCGACCACTTCGTCCGCGCGTACCATCATACCTATGGTCTGCCGGTGCTAACTACCAACTGTTCGAACAACTATGGCCCGTACCAATTTCCAGAGAAGCTCATTCCATTGGTAACGCTCAACGCCGTGGCGGGTAAGCGGCTGCCCGTGTATGGCACGGGGAGCAACATCCGCGATTGGCTGCATGTCGAGGATCACTGCCGAGCGCTGCAACGAGTATTGGAAGCGGGCGAGGTCGGCGAAGTCTACAATGTGGGCGGCGATAGTGAGCGCACCAATCTGCAGGTCGTGCAGGCGATCTGCGATACGCTGGATGAATTGCTAGGGGTGCCACCGGCGGGACTGCGCCGCAACTTGATTGAATTTGTCAGCGACCGCCCCGGCCATGATTGGCGATACGCTATTGACTGTTCGCGGTTAAAGCAGCAGTTGGGCTGGTCGGCTAAGCGCACGTTCGAAGCTGGCTTGCGCGACACGCTGCAGTGGTACATCGACAATGCGCAGTGGGTCGAATCGGCTCGCCGCGGCCAATACACCGGCCAGCGATTGGGCACGGGCCGCGAGACAAAGTAGCCATGGTAATCAGCCGTTTTGGCGTTAGCCACGGTTACCCTTTGGCGTTGGCCATGGTTCCTGCGATATAGATATAATCGCCGATCATGGCTAACGCTCATTTGGCTAATCGATACTTTTCTGCACCAGCACCACGATCGCTCGCATGCATAATTCAAACCGCTTAAAATTCGCACCTTGCACTCCCACCCAGGAACCCTAATTCATGAATGACCAACGCAAGGGAATCGTCTTGGCCGGAGGCTCGGGCACGCGTTTGCATCCGCTGACTCTGGCAGTCAGCAAGCAATTGTTGCCGGTGTACGACAAGCCGATGATCTACTATCCGATCTCGGTGCTGATGTTGTCGGGAATCCGCGATATTTTAGTCATATCCACCCCTCATGACCTGCCACTTTTTGAACGCTTGTTGGGCAGCGGGCAGAAATGGGGAGTGCGTTTTTCTTATGCGGAACAGCCACAACCGGCCGGATTGGCACAAGCCTTTGTGATCGGGGCGGATTTCGTAGGCGACTGCGCATCGACGTTGGTCTTAGGGGACAATATTTTTTACGGGCAAGGTTTTCGCGCTATGCTCAGTAGGGTAGCCGCCCAGGACAGTGGCGCGACCATCTTCGCCTACCAAGTTAAAGATCCAGAGCGGTACGGTGTAGTCGAGTTCGACGCGCAGGGCCAAGCTCGCTCGTTGCAAGAAAAACCCACGCAGCCGCGCTCCAAATTTGCCGTGCCTGGGCTGTACTTCTACGACAACCAAGTCGTCGATATCGCGCGCAACCTCAAGCCCTCGGCGCGCGGCGAGTTGGAGATCACCGATGTAAACCTGGAGTATCTGCGCCGTGGACAGTTGAACGTCCAGCCCTTCTCTCGCGGTTTCGCGTGGCTCGACACCGGCACATTTGAGTCGCTCAATCAGGCCGCCAGTTTCGTGGAAACCATCGAAAACCGCCAAGGGCTGAAGATCGCTTGTCCCGAAGAGATCGCTTTTCGCAGCGGATTTATCGATAGCGCTTCGCTCCGCCAGCAAGCCCAAGACTTGAAAAATCCCTATGGAGATTATCTGTTGCAGTTGCTCAGTAGCGACGCGCAGGTCTCTGGCTGAGTGGCCGGGTGACGCGCGGCCGTTTTTCACGCAGGGCTCACATTCTTAACGCAAGGCTCGCCGCCTTTAACTCAGAGCTCGCAGAGGCGCAGAAGCCCCGTCGAGCTGTGCCCAACCCCGCGCTCCGCGGCGGCTGAGCGCAAAACCCTGCGCCGAGATGCGGTGCGTGGCTGGTTACCGCACATACCCGGTTGGCAAGCGGTTGCGAGTGGATACGATGAATCTGATCGTGAGCGCTACCTACTGGACTTTCTTGGGATTACACACATGACGGAATATCGCACCGAACGCGACTCGATGGGAGAAGTTCAAGTACCGGCACAGGCCTACTACAGCGCGCAGACGCAGCGAGCCGTGGAGAACTTCCCAATTTCGGGGTGGACCTTGCCGCCCGCGTTGCTGAAAGCGATGGGGTTGGTCAAATACGCTTGTGCCATCGCCAATCGCGACTTGGGAAAACTCACCGACAGCGGCAAACACCCGCTCAACGCGGCCCAGGTCGATGCTCTGCTGCAAGCGGCTCAAGAGGTGGCTCAGGGCGGACTAGCTAATCAATTCCCGATCGACGTCTTCCAAACCGGCTCGGGCACGTCGAGCAATATGAATGTCAACGAGGTCATCTCGAACCGAGCTATCGAGATCACGGGCGGCGATCGTTTCGCCAAGCAGAAGGCCATACATCCCAACGATCACGTCAACATGGGACAAAGTACCAACGATACCTTCCCTACGGCGATCCATGTGGCGGTGGCTCTCGAAATAAAAAACAGTTTGCTCCCCGCCTTGGAAGAATTTCAGCGGGAATTGGCGGACAAGGCTCAGCAGTGGGACCAAGTCATCAAGATCGGCCGGACGCACCTGATGGATGCCACACCTTTGCGACTGGGGCAGGAGTTTGGTGGTTTTGCGCGGCAGATCGAACTGTCGCTTACCCGGGCTCGGGCGGCGCTGACGGCCGTGCTTGAATTGGCCGTCGGCGGCACGGCCGTAGGAAGCGGTATCAATACCCATCCCGAATTTGGCTCGCGCGTGGCGGCGGCTCTAGCTCAGGAGACCGGGATTGAGTTTGTAGAAGCGGCGGATCACTTCGAAGCCAACGCGCAGCGCGACGGATTGGTCGAGGCTCACGGCCAGCTCAAGACGATTGCTGCGACGTTGTTCAACGTGGCCAATAATATTCGCTGGCTGGGCTCTGGACCACGCTGTGGATTTTTTGAGGTCAGCCTGCCCGACCGGGCACCGGGCAGCTCTATCATGCCCGGCAAAGTCAATCCAGTGATGTGTGAGAGTTTGATGCAAGTCGCTGCGCGGGTCATCGGCAATGATCAGACCGTCACGCTGTGTGGTACTTCGGGGGGCAATTTTCAACTCAACATCATGATGCCCGTCATGGGACACGCCACGCTCGAAAGCATTCATCTGATGTCCAATGGCGTGCGCGCGTTTGTCGAATTTTGTATGCACGGTCTAACGGCTAACGAGGAGGTCTGCGAACGGGCTGTGGAGCAGAGTCTGTCGATGTCCACCAGCCTCAATCCGTTGATCGGCTACGAGAAGGCCGCCGAGCTGACCAAGCAAGCCTTTGCATCGGGCAAAACGATTCGCGAATTAGCCCGCGAGCAGCAGTTGGTCTCGGACGCAGAGCTGCAGCTCGCCCTGGACCCGATGAGTATGACTGAACCCCACAAGTAATTGTGGAGCGGTTTGTCGCTTATCGCTCCGCGATCAGAGGGCAAGGACCGCGGAGCGGATCCACGGCAGTAGACAGGGACCGCCGAGCGGATCCACGACAATGGACAAGGACCGCGGAGCGGATCCACGACAGTAGACAGGGACCGCGGAGCGGATCCACGACAATGGACAAGGACCGTGGAGCGGATGCACGACACTCCGCCACACACAGACTCACACCTAACTCAGAAGGCAAGACCATGCAACAATTCCTTCACCAAGAACCCGATGCTGAGTCGCTGGCAGCCTTTGCACGCGATTGGTTGGTCGAGCGCATCGCCGAGCGACACGCCGCGTCGCCCACGGCACAGTTCAGATTGGCCCTTTCAGGAGGTTCAACTCCCAAGCGGCTGTATCAACTACTGGCCGAACTGCCTGCAGGTAAGGTCGATTGGCACCGCGTACTGCTGATCTGGGGAGATGAACGAACCGTGCCGGCAGATCACAGCGACAGCAATTATCGCATGGTCCGCGAGAGTCTGCTGGAGCACATTGACATTCCCTCACAAAACGTGCTGGCCGTGCCTGAACCCGGCGGCGATCCACAACAGGCGGCCGAAAAGTACGAAGCGTTGTTGCGCGAGCAACTACAGCCGACCAACGCGGCGGGCTTTCCAACGCTGGACTGCGTGCTGCTAGGGATGGGAGAAGATGTTCACACCGCTTCGCTGTTCCCGGGCACGCAGGCCGTGCAGGAGACCACGCGGTGGGTTGTGGCGAATCACGTACCGCAGTTGAACACCTGGCGCATCACACTCACGGCGCCGCTGATCAACAGCGCTGCGCGGGTGGCATTTTTGCTCAGCGGCAGTGGCAAGCAGGCTGCCTTGGAAAAGCTGTGGCACGCCGAGTATCAGCCCGAGGAGTATCCGTCGCAGTTGATCCGTCCCAGCGCAGGAGAGCTATGGTTTCTAGCGGACAAAGCAGCGCTCGGCCAAGTCTCAACACCCGATGCTGCGCTGAAGGTCTAAGCGGTGGTGCTGCTTTCGACTGAGCGTTCGAACGAGTTGCGGCAGGTTTGATCCGCCCGCGGCGTGAGCGATTCGCGGTTGCGAACCTACGCGGCCTGCGGGCTGGCTTTGGTACCGGTGTGGACGCGGAGCGGCTTGCGAGTCAGCAAGGCTCCGGCCCATAGATGCTGAAGCATCGTGTAGGCGATGATCGTCAAGCTGACGGACACGAATTCGGGTAGGGCAGCACCGGCGAATACCAGCGCCGCACCGGTATTGCGCATGACGATGGAGAGCATCATCGAAACTCGTTCGGCTGGCTCGGGAGCCGCTAAGCGGAGCGCGCCGCGCAGCGATCTGCTCACCGCCAGACTGGCCACAAACGATAGCAGCAGCAGGCACGCGGCGGCCAACACGGGCCACCGCAGCAGCCCCGGTTGCTCGGCCAGGGCTGGCAGGCAGGGAGCCCCGTTGAGGTAGTTCAGCAGGATGAGTATCACAAAGCTCACCCGCCGCGACCAAGGCACGATGTGTTGCAGCAGCCAGGCGGGCAATTGCGACGCCGTGACGACGCCCAGCAACACGGGGGCTAAGACCCATGTTAAAAAAAATGCGCCCATGCCGTCGCTCCAGGGAGTATGCATCAGCGCGTGCTCGGCCGTTCTGAGCGTGATGGCTCCAGCGCCGATGGCCAGCGGTGTCAACACCGGCGAGAGGGCTGTGCCGACCACTAGCAGAGCGATGCTGAGGGCTACGCTTCCGCCCATGGTAGTCGCCCAGCCAACCGAGGAGTTGGCCACGGGCATGGCGGCCACGATGACGATCCCCAAGGCGACTTGCGGTGGGCAGCCAGCCAACCCCCACAGGCAGGCCACGGCGATGGTGGCAGCTATGAGGGGCATCAGCCAAGCCGCCACGGCGGACGCGACCAAACGCTGGCGATTGGCTAGAATTGTCCGCACGGCACCATGCGTGCTGCACAGTCCAGCGCTAAACAGCAAGCCGGCCAGCAGTACTTCGGGAGGATTGACGGACCAATCCAGCAGATTTCCCAGCAAATTCCACTGGCGAACGTACAATCCTGGTCCCGGAATCCAAGTTGCCGCCGCATAGGCGACAAGGAGCAGCACGAGTGTCTGGAGTTTTTGCATGGGCGGCGTTGGGTATCGCAGTGGACTCTGTGGCGATCTTGTTATAGCTGCAGTTGAGGCCTAGGGTAGGGGCTGGCCAGGATCGACACGCGGTACAATACTACACACTGAGGGCATACTTCTCTATGCGAAATCCTGACATCGACCAACTCATCCAACGGCTGCAAGCGGCGCGCGATTCGGGCGTACGTCTATCGGCTGAGGATGTGTGTCGTGAGCAGCCCGAGCTGCTCGAGGCGGTGCGCCGACGCTGGGCAGCCATCCAGCGTGCCGATGACGACATGCACACCCAAATAGAATCGACCACGGAGGTGCAGCACAAGCTGGCGGCCATGCCTGAGAATATGGTGGGCACGCGGCTGGTGATGCAAGCGGAACTGCACGTCGAGGAGTACCACGACTGCGGCGGGTTGGGCGAGGTGTATCGCGCTACGGATGAATCGCTGTCGCGGCTGCTGGCGGTGAAGTTGCTGCGACATGATCGGCAATTGCAGACCAACCTGGAAGATTTTAAACGCGAAGCTCAAATCATTGGGCTGCTAAATCATCCGGGGATCGTGTCCATTGTGGGCTGGGGAGAGACCTTCGACGGTCGACCTTTCTATGCCATGCCGTTTGTCGATCGCGGCAATTTGCTGGCCAGCTCGGTGGCCTATCACGCGGCGCGTCCCAACCGTATCGACGAGGGCGACAAGGACTTTCGCGATCTGATCTACCGCCTCTCGAGCGTGTGCAAAACGATCGCCTATGCGCACTCGCGGGGCATCGTGCACCGCGACCTGAAGCCCGAGAATGTGATGCTGGGCAAGTACGGCGAAACGCTAGTCATCGACTGGGGCTCGGCAACTCAGGTCAGTCGCGATGCGCGGTTCAAGATCCAGGGGGAGAAGACGCTGCAGTTAACAGGCATCAACGATTCTACGTCGTCGGGCGGCATGACCTTGCGCTACGCCAGTCCAGAGCAACTGCACGGCGACAAACGCGTCGGTCCGGAGAGCGATATCTACAGTTTAGGCGCGATCCTCTATCGCTTGCTCAGCGGCAACAGCCCATACGATAAGACTCCCAATGATCAAGTGCGAGGTTTGTCACTAGCAGGCAAACTGGAACCGGTGGAGAGCAGCAAAGCCGGCATCCCTCCGCCACTGGCAGCCATTTGTCGCAAAGCTATGGCGCTCGCTCCGGCAGAGCGCTACGAAACCGCCATGGCTATGTCGGACGATCTGGAACGCTTTCTCTCCGACGGTAACGTGTCCGTCTGTCGCACGAGTTGGAGTACGTGGACGGCGCGTTTCGTGCGCCGCAATCGGACTGCCAGCGCTCTGTTGCTGGGACTGCTGGTTGTGGCTTCGGGACTGTTGGCCTTGGCCTTGGCCGGTCAGAGCGTCTTGGCCACCAAAGCCAAAGACTCGGCTCGCGAACGTTTGCAGTTGGCGGCGACAATGGCCGCGAACTTGGGCGGCTTCGAAATCGACCGCCGCTTTAGTTTGTTGGAACATGAGGCCCATCAATCGCCGCTAGTTAGCGCAATGGTCGCCATCGACAGTATGCCCGGCGATCGCAGTCTGTGGGACAAACCCCAAAGCCTAGTCTACGAATT
>JBEBXX010000053.1:0-8435 GCA_040391435.1 Aureliella helgolandensis
CCTGGATCCCAACCCCAAGAAGACGGCTACCGGCCAGTACTCCACGCGGGAAACAGAGCTCATCCGCTTGTCCGGTCGGCACCCGATCGTAGCTGATATTCTCGATTACCGCAGCGCAGTGAAGCTCAAAAGCGTGTACGTCGATCAGCTTCCTGCCGCGGTCAATCCGCAGACCGGCCGACTCCACACGCACTATAGCCAAACCTGGACTGCCACGGGACGGATGCAGTCGGATAACCCCAACCTGCAAACGATCCCCGTCCGCAAGCAGCGCGGTCGCGAGATCCGCGCGGCCTTTATCCCTCGCGATGAGAACTATCTATTGCTGTCGGCCGACTACTCGCAAATTGAACTGCGAGTCATGGCGGATCTCAGTGGGGATGAAGCGATGATTGATGCGTTTGAGCGCAACGAAGACATTCATACTCTGACGGCTGCTAAGGTGTATCGAGTTGATGTTGCCGATGTTACTCGCGAGATGCGCGACAAAGCCAAAACGGTCAACTTCGGCATCATCTACGGCATCTCCGCATTCGGCCTCCAGCAGCGACTGAATATTCCGCGAGCCGAAGCGCAGATGTTGATCGAGAACTACTTCGATAAGTATCCGCGCGTGCGAACGTATATCGACGAGACCATCGCCTTTGCCCGGCAGCACGGCTACGTGCAGACACAAACCGGCAGGCGGCGTTACTTGCGCGATATTAATTCGAGCAGCCGGGCGGTAGCCAGTGTGGCCGAGCGGTTAGCCATGAACAGTCCCATTCAAGGCACCGCCGCTGACATCCTGAAACTGGCGATGGTCCGGGTCCACGACGCGCTGCGCAGCGGAAACTTTAAAACCAAGATGCTACTAACAGTCCATGACGAGATCGTGTTCGATCTATATCGTGCGGAGCAGGAGAGCGTCGTGCCAGTTATCCGCCAAGCGATGCAGACCGCCTTGGCGATGCGAGTTCCACTGCAGGTTGAGACAGGTATAGGCGCGAACTGGCTTGAGGCTCACTGAGCCTAGAGCTCTTTAACCGCTTTGGTGATGTCGAGCACGGCCTGCTGGCCATCGGCGTACATCATCAGCGTATTGGGCAAGGCAAAGAGCGGATTGGGAATGCCCGCAAAGCCTGGGCTCAGGCTGCGCTTGATGACGATCACCGTGCGGCACTTGTCGACTTCAATAATCGGCATGCCCGCAATCGGACTCTGCGGGTCGGTCTTGGCTACCGGGTTGACGACGTCATTAGCGCCGATGACGATGGCCACATCGACCGTATCGAGCGTTGGATTGATTTCGTCCATCTCCTTGAGTTTATCGTAGCTGATGTCGGCTTCGGCCAGCAGCACGTTCATGTGGCCCGGCATCCGCCCGGCCACTGGATGGATCGCGTATTCGACGGTGCAGCCTCTGGATTCGAGCAGTTTACTCAGGTCGCGCACAGCGTGCTGCGCCTGGGCCACGGCCATGCCATAGCCGGGGACGAACACCACGCGTTGAGCTCCATCGAGGATCATGGCTACGTCGTCGGCATTTGTGCTGCGCACGTTGGCATAGGTCTCCTCCGCACTGGCCACGGGGCCGGTCGTTCCCATGCCGCCAAATAGGACATTGGTCAGCGAGCGATTCATGGCTTTGCACATGATCTGCGTCAAAATAATACCGGAGGCACCCACTAGTGAACCGGCGATGATCAGCGCGTTGTTCGAGATGACGAATCCCGTAGCCGCTCCAGCCAGACCAGAGTAAGAATTCATCAGCGAAATGACTACCGGCATATCGGCTCCACCGATGGGCAGTACCAGGAAGATGCCCAGCACCGTAGCCACCACCATGATCATCAGATAGCAACCCGTCTGCCCCAGGGTTGTCGAGGCGACGGTCAACATGCCGATGAAGACCAATGACACAATGAAGAGTGCCAAGTTGATCCAGGGCTGCTGCGGGAGAGCAAATGGCTTTTTGAATTGCGGCAATTCCTTGAGCTTGGCCCAGGCGACCAAACTGCCCCAGAAAGTCACAGTCCCGATCAGTCCCGATAGTCCGATGGCAATCAGCGAATCCAGTGGGTGTCCGCTGCCGAGCTGCAGGTCGGCCCAGGCCACCAGCGTCGAAGCAGCGCCGCCGAGACCATTGAGCAGTCCCACCAACTGCGGCATTTCTGTCATCTCGACTTTGATCGCTAACCAAGCCCCTATCGCACTCCCCACGACTAGGCCGGTGAGGATAAATACGTAGCCCGTGACAGCGGGGTCGAGCAGCGTAGCTGCGATCGCTACCAACATGCCCAGCGCGGCAATAATGATCCCACGCACGGACGTCCGCGGATGGGCCATCTGCTTGAGGCCGAGGATGAACAACAGAGCTGAAGCCAAATAGGCGATCGAGATAACTGCAGAACCGAGCATGGGGAGGATTTCTTGAGGTAGATTGAGTTTGTAGTTGGAAGCGGCAGGGGGCCAAGTGTGGGTCTGTCGACCGCTCGCACTTAACGCTTCTTAAACATCACTAGCATGCGGTGGGTTACCATAAAACCGCCCACCACGTTGATCATGGCCAGCACAGTAGCCACCATGCCTAGCGATGTGCCGAACCAATCGCCCGCGGTGGTTGCGGCCGCGCCGGCGGTTAGGATGGCTCCCACCACGGTGATTCCGCTGATCGCATTGGAGCCGGACATCAGCGGCGTGTGCAGCGTGGGCGGGACTTTGGTAATAATCTCAAAGCCTACGAAGACGGCCAGCATGAAGATGGTGAAGCTGCCGATCAGCACGTTGGTTCTCGAAAGTGTGATCAGCGAGTCAGCGGCCGGGTGTTTAACGGCGGTAGCATCCGCTTCGGTGACTACATCGATAGTGTGAGCCGCTGGCACCTGCTGCTGGACTGTGGTGCCGGCTGGGAACGCAGCCGCTTCTTGAGCAACTGCCCAGGCTGGCGGCAGGTACGCGCACAGGGCCAGCAGTGCCAGGCAGGTGGCGCGCCCGAACTTTCTGCTGCGACCGCTTGCCTGGTAAACACGAGCATCGGCCGTGTGGGGTGTCGAGGAGTGCATCAGAGCTACTTTCACCAAAATTGAATCGAGAATGATTAACAGAAATGCGTGCGCTACAGAAGATCGCGCACGCGCTGATTGGCGATCTGTCCATCGCGGGCTACCAGTGTGTCGCGCACGATTTCGTCTTCCATGTTCAAATTCAGTTGCCCGTCTTTGACCATGTTCAGCAAGAACTTGACCACGTTATTGCCCAGCATCTGACTGGCATGGTTGGGTATGTCCGTGGCGATATTGGTTGGTCCTAGAATGACCACTCCCCGCTCGACTACGCGTGCATCGGGTTGGCTCAGTTCGCAATTGCCACCGCGTTCGGCGGCCAGATCGATAATCACGCTGCCGGGCTGCATGCTGCGGACGGCATCGGCCGTGACTAAAAGAGGCGAAGGGCGGCCTGGAATAGCGGCGGTGGTGATAACCACGTCGCTGTTGGCCACTACACTGGCCAGCAACTCGCGTTGCTTGCGGTAGAATTCTTCGTCCATCGCCTTGGCATAGCCACCTTTATCTTCGGAGCTGGATGCATCGATGGCTAGTTCGACGAATTTGCCCCCCAGGCTCTCAACCTGCTCGCGAACCGCTGGACGGACGTCGTAGGCCGAGACGACTGCTCCCAATTTCCGAGCGGACGCGATGGCCTGTAAGCCCGCTACGCCGGCGCCAATGACGAATACCTTAGCTGGCGTGAGGGTTCCCGCCGCGGTCATCATCATGGGGAACATTTTGGGCAGCTCGGTAGCGGCCATCAGTACGGCGCGGTAGCCGGCGATCGTAGCCTGCGACGACAGTACATCCATGCTCTGAGCGCGGGTGATACGCGGGATCAACTCCAGAGCGAAAAGCGTCGCGCCGGTGTTCGCCCAGTCGGCAATGGCTTGCGGTTTGCCGAGCGGATCGCAGGAGCCGATCACGATTTGGCCAGGTCTCAAGGCATGCTGCAGGCCGGCCCCTGCCTCAGCGTCCATGCCCACGGCGCGGACTTGTAACAAGATATCTGCAGCCAGCGCGGCACCACGGTCAGCTACAACCGTGGCTCCCTTATCAGCGTAAAGTTGGTCTGGAAAGCCAGCTTCTACGCCCGCACCAGCTTCGACCAGCACCTGCAGTTTGGCTTTGGCCAGTTGCGGAACGTTGGCAGGGACCAGCGCCACGCGCCGCTCGCCGGGATAGAGTTCTTTGAGAACTGCAATTTTCATGAAGGGACCTCTAGGCTATCCAGTTGTAATCGGTTCTGTTTAGCATCCTACTCGCCTAGGAATTCAGCGCAAGGGGGGTTAACGCTGGAGGGCTGAAAATTTCAGACGGCACCGGGCCTATTCGGCAGTGTCCAGATAGGGATCCTGACCAATTTCTCTCTGCAGTTTAGTTCGCTCGCGCTCGTGGTGCAGCAGCATCATGCGGTCGCGAAAATGCTTGCGCTCTACGCGTCGTTGAGCCTTGCGCAGCAAACCGGCCAATGAGTGGAATGGGCCGCTCTGCTGCTTGCCGCGCTCGATGAACTGGTCGGCCCGTCGATTGTCATAGCCGGTCCGCAAAATGTCGTCGTCCAGTGCGAGATATTGGCGATAAGAACCTGGATCCCCCTGCCGACCGCAGCGACCAATCAACTGGCGATCGATGCGCGCCGCATCGTGCAACTCGGTGCAGATGACGTGCATGCCACCGATCTCCTTGACATCGGACTTGAGCTTCACGTCGGTGCCTCGGCCTGCCATGTTCGTGGCCACCGTCACGCGTCCACGCTCTCCAGCGGCGGCTACAATCTCCGCTTCGCGCTCCACTTCGTTGGCATTTAGCACATCGGTAACGATGCCGACATCGCGCAGCAGTTTGGCCAGGATCAAGGACTTGTCGATCGACCGCGTGCCGATCAACACCGGTCGCCCCTGGGCGTGGTACTCTTGAACTTCGGCCACGATCGCTTCAAATTTTTCCAGCATCGTGCCGTACACTCGGTCGGGCAAACGCTGCCGCCGCGGTGGACGATTGGTGGGCACGAGGACGACGGGCGTTTTGTAGATCTTTCGTAGCTCCGGCGCACTGGTCGACGCGGTGCCCGTCATGCCTGCGATCGACTGATAGCGATGAAATAAATCTTGTACCGTGATCCGCGCGGCCTGTCCGGTAGGCACGCTGACTTCGATGCGCTCTTTGGACTCGATGGCTTGATGGATGCCGTCGCGCCACTTGCGTCCCTCCGCCAGGCGGCCGGTGAATTCGTCGACGATCACGATCTCCCCGTCGCGCACTACGTAGTGGCGATCGAGATGGAAATCGCGATGCACCTTGATGGCGCGCTCCATGTATTCGTACAGATCAACCAGCGACACGCCTCGCATTTCATCGATCCTCGGCAGGCTGCGAACCAGTCCTCGGCCGCGGCCGGTCAATTCAATTTTGCGGTGATCCTCGTTGATAATATAGTGTTCTTGCAGTTCGAACTGGGGCGCATTTTCTGCGGCCCAGCGGAAGGTGGCGATGACCGCCTCGCGCGTTTCATCGCCCAGCGAGCCGATGATCAGCGGCGTGCGAGCTTCGTCGATCAATATGCTGTCCGCTTCGTCGACTAGGGCAAAGTGCATGGTGCGTTGCACGGGTTCGTCCCCCTGGCTGCTCCAGCGTTCCATGCTCCCTTCGCCTAGAAAGTCGCTCTGCATTCTGCCCTGTGCGCGGAGCAGCAGTCGATCGCGCAGAAAATCAAATCCAAACTCCTTAGCGGTGCCGTACGTGATGTCCGACGCGTAGGCTTGGCGGCGCTCCTCGGGCGTGCTGTCGGTCAAGACGATCCCGACGGTAACTCCCAGCAATTCGTAGATTGGCTTCATCCATAGCGCATCGCGCTCGGCCAAGTAATCGTTGACTGTTGCCAGGTGGGCACCCTTGCCGTAGAGGGCATGTAGGTACAACGGCAGCGTGGCGGTCAACGTCTTGCCTTCTCCCGTCTGCATCTCCGTGATACAGCCGTCAAACAGCGCCGCCCCGCCTACGATCTGCACATCGAAGTGGCGCATATTGAGCGCTCGCCGCCCTGCTTCGCGGACTAGCGCGAAAGCTTCAGGAAGGATCTTGCCCAGCGGCTCGCCACTCATCGCACGATAGCGCAGTGAGAGACTCTCTTTGCGAATCTGCTCCAAGGTCAGACGCCGCGTGGCTGGCTCCAGCTCGGTGACTCGACGCAGCGCCCGAGACCAACGCTTGATGCTGGCACCGGCTGCCCCAGGGATTTTCCACCCAGCGGCAATGCGTGGCATGCTGGGCAGCCGACCAGCACCGGCCGGGATGTCGTCGAGCGCTGCCGAGGAAGCCGGACCAACCGTCTCCAGTTTTTCGGCGGCGGGGGCCGAGCCGCGGGACGAACTGTCCAAGGCCTGGCTCACCGGCAGTTGATTTTTCGGGAAAGGGGCTTCGGCTTTGTTCATGCGCAGACTGATTCAGACTGAAGGTGAGAAGCTATGTCGCCGCAGGCGTCACTACGCACGTTGCAACGAATCATGAGGCAACATCCAAGTCATTTCCTGACGACCTGCTTAGTTTAACAGAGGGGGCGCAATTGCGGTAACTGAAAAGCCGCTGGAAATGACCTGCCAAGCGTTGTGCGAGCTGGAAAAGCTACGGTTGGTAAATCGCGAGGTTTGGGAGGTGTGTGCCGGATGTGACATTTTTTATCGAAGTATGGCCCGTAGGGACCGATCTACATGTAACGACCCTGACGCTTGATCCGTCTCGTGAGAACAAAAAAATGAAAATATCGAATCTAGTTATGTCCCTGGCCATGGCCGGCCTTTGCTTGCAGCAAGTTTCGGCTCAAGGCATCGTCCATCCAGTTGGAACCCAGAGCGCTCGCACCATTGGTGACGCGCCTGCCTACGACTCGTCCGGTGCCACGCGGCCCGCACAGTTTCAGGCGTCGCGGAGTCTGTCCGACCATTCGGTCGACTACGCAGCCGTTCAAAGTGAGAGCACGCCCAGCAGCACAGGCGTGGTCTATGAAGAGAGCTACGTGGCCGGCAACAATGCAGGCGCGCACTACATGGGCGGGTACGGCTCTAGCTCGTACGGCCAGTACGACGAAGGCTACTTTGGCGGCAGCCTGCGTAGCCCGCAAGTTTGGTTCAATTCTGAAACGCTGTTGTGGTTCAGCAAGAACGTTTCATCGCCAGCACTCATCAACACTTCCGGTTTGGCTGTGCTGCCGCTGACCGGCGCACCTGGCGTGACGACCGCATACGGCGGTGGCGATGGCATCGACTACGGCCTGAGTCCCGGCTATCGCTTTTCGGGCGGGATGTACTTCGGTCCAGAGCAAAAGGTCGGCATCGGCGGCCGCACCTATGGTCTGATCAACGAAAGTAAATCGTACTCGCAGGCCAGCGACGGCAGCGGCAGTGCAGGCAATCCATCGATCGGTGTGCCGTTTTACAACTCGAGCCTCAATCAGGAAGATGCCTACTTGGTGGCGTACCAGAACGGCATCGATCCCGATTTAACCGGCAGTGTCACCGCTCGCTCTGATTTGGATATGTATGGAGCGGACGGTTCCCTGTATTTACTGTTAACTCGTTCCGATTCGATGCGCATGGATTTGTTAGGTGGATACACCTACAATTTGCTGAAAAATTCGATCGGGATTCAGACAGCGAGCCCGACTCCAGTCACCGCCACGAGCGACCTGTTCGAGACCAAGAACGTATTTAATGGCGGACACTTGGGGGTCCTGAGCTCGGTGCATCGCAACCGAGTCAGTTTTTCGACGCTGGCCAAGGTAGCTTTTGGGAACATGAGTCAAAGCGGTTCGACGCGTGGCTCCAGCAGCCTCTCCCCGGACAGTGGCTTGTTGGCTCTGCCCAGCAACAGCGGCGACTACTCGCGTGACACATTCGCGTTCCTGCCTGAGCTAGGCGTCAAACTCGGGTTTTCGGCTCGCGAAAACTTGCAGTTCACGGTTGGTTACACGATGATGATGTGGTCCGACGTAGCCCTAGCGGGCAGTCAAATCGACAATGTCATCGAGCCGCTCAATGTAGCTCGTACGCGTCCACAACCGCTGTTTGCCACCGATACCTTTTGGATGCAAGGGGTCGATTTGGGTGTGACCCTCGCGTTCTAGTTCCAAGCCTCTACCGATTGCGATGGAAGCGACTAACCTTTAGTCGAATGAATACAACTTCGGATCAAGCAACAGAAGCTTGGGTGGCATTGCCATCCAAGCTTTTTTTCGTATCAACATCGACTCTGTATGCAATCTCTGGCCGCACTGCAAGCCAGCGTATTGTACAGTGCGATCTTGAATATTTGCCGGCTATCTATTCTGTGAGCTTTGTGTGCTCTCGCGGCAAAGATTCCCCGCGCACCTGCCGTCGCCTGCCCCGGCCTGAATTTTGCCGGCTATCT